>CAZWQK010000048.1:0-9250 GCA_964635835.1 uncultured Pseudomonadales bacterium | reverse complement strand
CCCCTTGCAACGTTGATCCTGCGCCTCTGCCCATCGCAACCTTGGCCTCGGACCGACCCGCCATTGCCGAGAACGCCGCCGAGAACGCCGCAGGCTTTCCTTTCGATGATCGCTTAGGCCGTAAAACGTGCCAGGCGCTCGGCAATCAGCGCATCGGCTTCTGCCATGATGCGGTCCATGAGTTCTTGCACCGACGGGATATCGTAAACCAGGCCCGCTACCATGCCACAGGACCAGGCCCCTTCATCCATGGCGCCCTCGGTCATGATTTTCGGGTACACACCTGCCACTTCGCCGGCAATGTCCTCGAACTTCAGGTCGCTGCCCATGGCTTTTTCTTTTTCCAGTAGTCGTTCAACCGCCGGGTTGTTTAGCACTCGCTCGGTATTGCGCAGCGGGCGCATCACCAGTCGCGTATCCAGTTCTGAGGCATTGAGAATGGCCTGCTTCACGTTCTCATGGACCGGGGCTTCTTGAGTGGCGATAAAACGCGTTCCCATATTCATCCCCTCAGCCCCCATGGCCAAGGCCGCCACCAGCGAGCGTGCGTCAGCCATGCCGCCGGAGGCAACGAACGGGATGTCCAGCTCATCCGCCGCTCTGGGCAGCAGGATAAAGTTAGGGATATCGTCCTCGCCTGGATGACCGCCGCATTCGAAGCCGTCAACAGATACTGCATCGCAGCCGATGTCCTGAGCCTTGATGGAGTGGCGTACCGAGGTGCACTTGTGAATGACTTTAATACCCGCCTCTTTCAGTTTCGGCAGCCACTTAGCTGGATTGTTACCTGCGGTCTCAACAACCTTGACACCGCTTTCTACGATGGTGTTCACCAAACCGGGATAATCCGGAGGCGTCACCGACGGCAGGAACGTTAGGTTTACGCCAAAAGGCTTGTCGGTCATGGCCTGACAGCGGGCAATCTCGTTTGCCAGCTTCTCCGGGGTGCCCTGGGTTAAGCCCGTAATGATGCCGAGCCCGCCGGCGTTGGAAACCGCCGCTGCCATCTCAGCCAAGCCTACGTAGTGCATGCCTCCCTGAATGACTGGATGCTGAATGCCAAAGAGTTCCGTAATTCGCGTTTTCATAAGTTGTCTCTGCTTGGTTTGAGTTACCGTCTGCTTGCCGAGTCGGGTGTTATTAACCGGCGGGGCAAGGATGCTGACCGAGGCTTTAGTCTTCTGTCAACCAAGGCCGGAGCCAGTCGAGTCCCGAAGCCCGAAGCCGCCACCCTTTTAAATTCCGGCGAGCAAACGTGCTCTGATCAGTGGCAGTTGCGCGCGCCCTTGAAAGGGCTCGTCCCCGAGTTTCATCGTCGGCGCATAGAATGCTCCGGCCTCCGCCCCTTGACCGTATGCCTCGGCCAAAGCAGCCTGACCGCGGCTTTGCACAAAGGCCTGCCACTGCGGGTCATCAACATCCGGCCCCATCACCCGAGCCAGCGCACTGGTGATGAAGTTCAGGTCCGTAATTTTCGCGTGATCTCGCCACAGGGCTGCAAAAATTGTTTTCACGTAGTCGTCCACACGATCCGGTGCCTCCTCGGCAAGCCAAAGCAAACCCATGTTGGCGTAGCTGCAGTCGGTGGTCTGATAAATGTCCGCAAGGGGGTGTGGCGCGTAGCGGGCGATGTCAGCAGCCATGTACTCGCCGCGAACCCGCCGGTGCATGGTGCTTCGATCCTCGTTGGCTGCCTGCGCCGCCGGCAGCTTCAGAGGTTTGTGATCGATGGGATGCCACCGCAGGCGGATACCGTCGTCTTTCAAGGCCAACAAACCGTTGAGAGCCAGATAGCTGTTGGGGCTCTTAAAGTCGAAGTAAATTGGCAGTTCTCGCGACTCGCCGACTCCTGGCTGGGTGGCGCTTTTTTCCAGCGCCCCCGGTGCTATGTCATCAGCCAAATCGTATGCGACATCGGGCCCTGGGCCCTTGGCTCCGCCGAGCATCCAGCCAATGCGAGGCAAATGCTCACGGCCAAAAAAACGGCTCGGACAGCCCGATTCGTCGATATGTCCGGGCAGCAGGTAGGTAGGCACACCGTAAACGCCGCTGGCAAAAGCCGCCTCCTGAAAACTCTGGTTAAATACTTTACCCTGGCCTGCGGCAAATTCTCGAAACCCTGCCAGTGGTGCCTGAATTTGCTCCAGGGTTTGCACCACCGACTCGATATTTTCCGCATCGTACTCACGGCGCCAAAAAGGCCGATAAATTGCGTCGATGTAGCGCTGGAGCAAACCCGAGGAACTGTTCTGGGCGGTCAAACTCTCGTGGAGTTTGATCCACCACATGCCGATAGCCAGCAAGTTAGTGTCCCAGATCTTCACCGTGCCGCGTATGGTCTGGTCTGCGAGATTTGCGTACCGGCGGCAATCAAAATAGGCATATTTCACCCCGGACCACTGCTCTTGACTGCGGTTTTGTTTTTCCACCTTGCCGTCTTTCGCCAATTTTGCTGTCCCCAAATAGCTACCAATATCCAGCACAAAGGGCCGCCAGTCCGCTACCAAGCCCGCCTCGGCCAGCATTCGACGGGTGGGCTCCACCGCGAGAAAGGCGTAGGGACTTTTGAAATCGATGTGCACGATTAGCGGCGCGTCGGACTCTAGCGGCAGACCTGCCAAAGACTGACCATGCGGTGCTATGGAGGAAATGGATGTCATAAAGGCTCCTGTTCAGTTGGCCTGTCCTTCGCCAGTGTGTCATGTCGACTTTTTAACCCGGCAGTTTAATCCCGGGCAGATATTTACTCGGTGAGCAACAGCCCATCGCCAGGGCGGTAGGCTCGCAGCAGGTTTTCTTGCAGCGCCGCCTCATCAAATAGCGGCGGATGCAACACCTCATTCACAAAGTCCTCGACTTGATCCGCGTAGTGGGGAGAGTTGGCATCTAAGGTCGCGCTGCCGAATTGGTGCACCCCCTGCACGGTCAACTTGCCGGAGGCGTCCCACTCCACGAGGTAGTACAGGCCATCTCCGGCTACGTTGGTCAAAAAGCCATTCTTATCCAAACCCTCGCCGTAGACTGCGCGCAAGATATCAGGCCCGCCGGCAATGGGCAGATTCATCTCTCCCCGGACGTGTCGATTCACCAGACTCCAGGCGGGATCTAGACGACCAAAAGCCGATTGCAGGGCCACCGCGCAATCTTTAAGGAGGGTCTCCAGTTCGCTGGCTGCTAATTCATCCGCCTCCGTGGCTTCGACGACTGCACGCAAAAAGCAGGTGCCCAGGGCCGCGCCGTTGTTGTTCAGATCAGTGCCCAAATCCCAGGCTCTGAGAACTCCTTGGGCCTCGGTCAGCAGGGGGTCTGCTGTATCGTAATCCAAGATCTTGGCGATGTTGCTCACGTAGCCGGTGTTGGCTGAGTAGAACTTATCGTGTTTGATGGCAGCAAATTCCGCGGCGCTGATGGTCGGCCCATATTGCTGGAACAGCTCTAAACCGCGCACGGCGCGGTTGGTCATGTCCTGCTGAAACCCGTGCTCCGGCGCAAACGCGCGCTCTCGCGGATTGTCTGCGGCGGCGGTGACGTTAAACGGTGTTTGATTGGCGCTGAACACGAAACCGCTGTCTGGATTAACTACCTGAGGCAGTTGGGATAATCCCAGATGTTCTTTCCAAATCAGACTTGAATCATCGCCGGGCAGGTACTGATCCCAGTCATAGCGCACATCTCGTTTTGGCGTTAGGGAATTGTGCAGGTACATGATGTTGCCGAGCTTGTCCGCATAAACAAAGTTGAAGCTCGCAAAGGACATCATGCGCATGGCCTCTTTCCAATCCATAAAGTCCTTCGCCAGGTTCATGCGATACCACTGCTCCACCTGACGCAGCTCATCCATGCCAGCGTAGCGCACGGCATAGGTGCCGTGGTCAGTACGCAGCACCGGCCCATGCTTGGAGCGCAGACTTTCTCGGGTGACGGTCCAAGGGATGAAGCCCCACAGGCGCAGCTTCAACTCAATGGTATCGACCTGAAGATCTTGCCACTGCCCGTCCAGGCGGTACTGGTTTTCATTGTCGGGATTGATCTCCAGCACAAAGACGTCGACCAAATCCGGATTATTCACCGTGGCCGCCCAAGCCAAGTCCTCGGAAAAACCCACGTTGATCACCGGGCTACCCGGGAACAAACCACCCATGACGTTCAGACCTTGCCCGCTTTTGATATGTGCCTCGTACCAGGCCACCGGGCCGGTTGTGGGTTGATGTGAGTTGATCGCCAACCGAGTCGCCCCCTCATCGGAAATGGTTGGGGCAATAGCAAAGGCATTTGAACCAATGGGCACGCCCATCATCATGATTTCCGGCGGCCCTTGCTGCAACGCGTCAGGTGGCTCAATCAGCGGTTCCGCCTGGGGCGGCTTGAAGACTTCGGGGGCTACCGGGCGCACCACCTCGCTAATTGGGCGCTGTCTTGTGTCCGCTAGCAGCTCTTGCACAGTATTCTGGAATCCATAGAAAAGCA
This sequence comes from uncultured Pseudomonadales bacterium, assembly GCA_964635835.1. GTDB lineage: Bacteria > Pseudomonadota > Gammaproteobacteria > Pseudomonadales > Azotimanducaceae > UBA4421. The sequence goes on along the minus strand of CAZWQK010000048.1, from coordinate 4,783 downwards.
GATGCCGCACCATAAAGCCCGCAACAACGTCCTGGCCGGTAATGGGCAAAATTCTGGAGTCCACCATTTCTGGGTGGGTTGCCGCATAAAAATTCAGACCATCAGCGTAGGCCTCAACGTAGCTGCGCACTTGGGGACTGAGATCCCAGCGATAGTTCTGCTCTAAGGTTGTCCACAGACCCAGCCAGTGCACCAAATAGTCCGTGGCTGCGCCGTCTTGACCGACAAAAAGTCCGCTGTTGCCGCGATAGACAGGCATGGAGTCCTCGATCAACGGCCAGTGATCCTCAGCTTGGGCATAGGCAATGCCGAAGGCCGCGTCGGCATTGGAATCACCCAAGACGTGGGGCACGCCGCGAATATCCCGACGGATCGTCACGTCGTAGTACTCACCCAAATAAAGGTAGTCCTCGGCAACGAATTTGTCCTCGCTGCAGCCTGACAGCAGCACCAGACTTATCGCCCAGGCCATCCCAGCGGTGACGGACTTGCTAATCACGTATTTCTCCAACCCGAGATTGGCTCGATCTTAACCGGTGTACGTGCCGTTGCGGAAAAAACCGTTCCCCACAACAACTTGGCCGCGCAAACTTGGCGATAAAGTAGCTGTAAACCCAACATCGAAATACTCATCGGGCACTTGACTCACCTTTGAATGACCGTCAGTCTCCCTGCCGTCTGCTTCGTGGCTCTGGTCTTGAAACAGACGAATCACTAGAAATTTGGAGGCGTCGCCTCCCGACAAGCCTACCCCGCCCCACGGTGTGAGAGTTTGCTTGAACTACTGATGCAAACCGCGCCGTCGAAAAACTCGAAGCGTCTGGACAGCGATCGTTCACAGCCCGCGATGTGAATCGGTACCACGATTCGCCGTGAACCTCATCGCCGAAAGCAGTCTCGGAACACGTGTTCTGAAACGCTTCATCCAGACACAGCGCGTTAGCTAACACGTTATCTGTGCAGCTACGCACAGGGCGAACCAAGGATTTTTTATGAGCGATAGCGCTTTTGCCACACTGGGGCTTCATGAGAGCTACTGTGAAACCGTCGCCCAACTAGGGTTTTCACAACCCAGCGATATTCAGCGTGAGGCCATCCCCCACGTGTTAAACAACCAAGACCTGTTGGGCATTGCGCAAACCGGCACCGGCAAGACTGCGGCCTTCGGTCTGCCGTTACTGCAAAACCTGGTGAATGCCGCGGCGCGCAACAAAGGTGAAATGCGCGCCAAGCCGCGTCACCCACGTGCGTTGATTCTGGCGCCCACGCGGGAACTTGCGCTGCAGATTCATGGTGAGCTGGAGCGTTTGGGCGGCAACAGCAACATGAACTTCGTTTGCGTGATTGGCGGCGTCAATCAAAACCCCCAGGTTAAAAAGCTGCGCGGCGGCGTAGACATTTTGGTGGCAGCGCCCGGGCGACTGCTGGACCTGATGAACCAAGGCCATGTGAGCCTTAGCGAAACGCAGTTCCTCGTGCTCGACGAATGCGACCGCCTGCTGGACATGGGGTTTATTCCGGACGTGAGGCGGATCATCAGCGCCTTGCCTACCGAGCGGCAAACGCTGCTGTTCTCCGCCACTATGCCCCAGGAAATAACGAAGCTGGCGAAAGAGATTTTGCGGAATCCGGTGCGCGTGGACGTATCGCCGGAAGAAATCACCGTGGCCAAGATCGATCAGCGAGTGGTGCACGTGGCGACTTTCCAAAAACGTGCAGCGCTGGAACATCTGCTGCGAGACCCAGGCGTCGTTCGCGCCATTGTATTTACACGCACCAAACACGGCGCGAATAAAGTGGCTCGCCAGCTTAATGCTTCAGGCTTCGTGGCTGAGGTCATTCACGGCAACAAGAGTCAGGCTGCGCGTCAGCGAGCCCTGGAGAACTTCAAGTCAGGTGACGCCTGGGTGCTGGTGGCAACCGACATCGCCGCCCGCGGCATTGATATCCGCGAGGTGTCCCATGTCATTAACTACGAATTACCCCACGAGCCAGAGAGCTACGTGCATCGCATTGGGCGCACCGCCCGAGCAGGTGCCGGCGGCGTTGCCTGGGCCCTAGTAGACGCCGCGGAAGTCAGCCGCCTCAAAGCCATTCAGCGCCTGACCAATGTCACTCTGCAGCCCGTCACCCTGGACATTGAGCTACCGGACAAACCACCCGGGCCGGCCCAAACAAGCAGCCCCTCCAGGAAAACCCGGGGGAACCAGGCGAGCAACGAATCTGGCGGCAAACGCCAGCGCTCCCGGCGCCGGCAATCCAGCGGTAAAAGCACCCAGTCAACCAGTAACGGTAGAGTTCATGGTAATCGATCCGAATCCGCAGCCAGCACCGCGCAGCCGGAAGTCAACGGCAATCGACCTGGCGTTAGCAATGCAAATGTTGATCCGTTTGCCGATCAGCGTCAGAGCAACGGTCGCCGTCGCTATCAAAAGGCCAATGGCGTTGACAGCGGCACGCATCCGCCAAAACGCCGCAAGCGCAATCAGAGACGAACTCAGCCCGGCGTCATGAGATGAGCCTAGCCTAAACCTCTGGCTCGGTACTGGCGTCCCTTTATTTTGCCTCGATTAATTAGCGCCAGGGCGACCTTGGCCTGGGCTTTGGCAATGGCCACGTAGCTCACCATGGGCTGGATGTCGATTTTACCCACGGCATCTGCGTTGAGTTCCTGCCCCGCCGTCAAGGCGCCCAGAATGTCGCCGGGACGCAGCTTGTGCTTGCGCCCGCCATTGATTTCCAACGTGTATACCTCGGGTTCAGGCAACGAGGATTCACTGGCCCCTTGGTCATCACGCCACAATTGCATCGGGCCACCACCGCGCTGGGCCTCCATCTCTCGCAGGCGGGACATTTCTTTATCCGCAACCAGGCTCAGGGCAACACCGCTTTTACCACCACGGGCGGTACGACCAATCCGGTGCACATACACCTCGCCCTGATGGGGCAGCTCAAAGTTAAAGACCGCATCGACGTCATCGATGTCCAGACCGCGGGCCGCTACATCCGTGGCCACCAGCACGTTGGCGCTGCCGTTCGCAAATCGGATCAGCGTGCGGCTGCGATCTGGCTGCTCCATGTCACCGTGCAGGGCCACAGCACTGTATCCCAGTTCGGTGAGCTGGCGACTGACCTGGGCACAGTGGATCTTGGTATTGCAGAACACTAAGTTGCGCTTTCCGCCCCAGCGCTGCAGCCCGCTGGCCAGCACCTGGGTGCGCTCTTGAGGCTGACCAAGGGCCGGCGCATGACACCAATACTCCGCGATGGACGGGGCGGTTTCTGCAGCGGTGACATCCACATGAATCGCATCAGGGCATAGCGCCTCAACTACCCCAGCAACATCGTCCGTATAGGTGGCGGAAAACAACAGGTTCTGTCGAGGCTGCGGCAGATAAGCGAGAATCGCATCAATTTCGTCAGCAAAGCCCATATCGAGCATTCGATCAGCCTCGTCCAGGACCAGCGTATCAATACCCTGCAGGCTGAGCGTTCCCTTTTGCAGATGTTTCAGCACTCGCCCGGGCGTGCCAACCACTACATGGGCACTATGCTGGAGCGAGCCGATTTGTGGCCCCATTGCCACGCCACCACAGAGGGTGACCACCTTGGTATTGGGTAGATGCTTAGCCAGTTCGCGGAAACTGGTGGCCACCTGATCCGCCAACTCCCGGGTTGGACAGAGCACCAGGGTTTGCACGTGAAATCGGGTATTCACCAAACGCTGCAGACAGGCTAATGCAAAGGCGGCGGTTTTGCCGCTGCCGGTGCTGGCCCGAGCGACCACGTCTTTGCCCGCCAGTGCCGGCGGTAACCCAGCGGCCTGCACTGCTGTCATCTCAGTGAAGTTCATGCCTTGCACCCGCTGCAGCAGCTCCGGCCGCAACCCTATAGACGAAAACGAAGGTGAACCAGTCATGTGCAGTGCCTAATCCAGTTGTGCCCTAACGGGTATGGGTAGCAAGAAACGATTCGGCAGCGCCAAAGATTTGCTCCCGGCGCTGGGGTTTTAATCGATCTAACGCCCGGGGCATCAGCGCCAATCGGGGGTTGGAAGCGAAGAACTCGCGGTTATTCGAGATGAAGCGCCAATACAAGCCGTCCACCACATCACACCATGGCCCCTTTTTATAATCGCTCATTTTCAGCAAATAGTTCGATCCGCAAATATACGGCTTGGTGGCAAAAATGCCGCCATCGCTGAAAATTCCCATGCCGTACACGTTTGGGCCCATCACCCAGGATGAGGAATCCACATACATTTCCATAAACCAGCGATGAGCGTCCCTGGGTGCAATCTCGCACAGGGTCATCAGATTCGCGACTACCATCAATCGCGGTATGTGATGAGACCAGCCGTGATCCCGGGCCTCTATGATGGCGACGTCCAGAGGCTCAATACCCGTCCGCCCCGAATACCAGGCATGCGTTAGCCTGCCCCGGTGATTCCAAAAGTTCTGGTCATGCTGCTGGGCGCTGAAATTCTGGTGAATACCCCGCACAAACTCCCGCCAGCCAATGACTTGACGTACAAAACCCTCAACACTCTGCAAAGGCGTAGCGTTTTCCTCGGCAAACAACAGCGTGCGCTCAAGAATTTCCGCCGGGGTAATGAGGCCCAGATTCAGTAGGGGACTGAGCACGCTGTGATAGACCGTTCGCGAGCGCTGGCTAATGGCATCCTCAAATGGACCAAACTGAACCAGCCGATGCTGCAAAAAATCTTCTAGCCAGGCCATGGCGCCCTGCCGAGTCACCGGCCACCAAAAATCATCCGCACAGC
>CAZWQK010000047.1:1327-9335 GCA_964635835.1 uncultured Pseudomonadales bacterium | reverse complement strand
TGCCCATTCCCATGCTGGACGGCGGCCACGTGGTGTTTACCAGTATCGAAATGGTGCGGGGTAAACCGCTGCCCGAACGCGTGCAGATGGCAGTGATGCAGGTGGGTATTGTGATGCTCGGCACGGTGATGATTTTCGTTACCTACAATGATTTGACTCGACTGTTGTAGGTCGCAGGTTTAACCTTACGGCCCAGCGATTTGGCGCTGGAGGCTGTGCAGCAGGCTCGCCAGCGGTATTACTAACATGATGGAACTCGACATGCGCCTTCACTGGATAACGATGCTAGTCAAAACTCTGGGGTGGGCGGCCGTTACGGTTGCCCTGACTACGGCAGTTGGTGCCCAGGCGGCGAGTCCGGAACTACAGGATTACAACTTAAGCCAATCGTCAGAATTTACTGTGGCCGATGTTCGGCTGCAGGGGCTGCAGCGTGTCTCAGCGGGGACCGTGTTCAACATTATTCCCGTTGGGGTGGGCGACCGCATGGACAACACTGCGGTGCGGCAAGTGGCCCGCGCGCTGTTCGCATCCGGCTATTTCAACGATATCCGCATTGCCCGGGAAGGCGGCGTGCTGATTATTACCCTGGCAGAGCGGCCGGCCATTGAGTCCATCACGCTGGAGGGCAACAAAGCCATTGAGTCTGAAGCGCTGCTCGAAGGCTTGGCGGATCAAGGTCTGCAGGAAGGTGAGATTTTCAAACAGGCAACTCTGGAGCGTATGGGGCTGGAGCTAGAGCGCCAGTATGTGGTTCAGGGTCGCTACGGGGCATCCATCGATACTGAGATTGAAGAGCTTCCTCGTAATCGGGTGAATGTCCAAATCAATGTGGAAGAGGGATCCAGCTCGGGTATCCGACACATTAATTTCGTGGGTAACCAGGCCTATTCCGAAGCAGAGCTGTTGGACGGATTAGAGCTCAAGCATCCCTCGCTTTTGTCCTTCTATCGCAACGACGATAAGTACGCTCGGGAAAAACTGTCGGGTGACCTTGAGACCATTGAGGCCTACTACAAGGATCGGGGTTACGCTGACTTCGAGATAACGTCAACCCAGGTCAGCATCACCCCGGACCGCGAGCAGGTCTACATCACCATCAGTCTGGACGAGGGTAAGGTTTATCGGGTCAACGAAGTCAATTTGGTAGGCGAGCTGGGAGACGTGCGCGCCGAAGACCTCGAGCGCCTGATTTTGGTGGCCGAAGGACAGATTTTTTCCCAAGCGCGCATCACTGCCACAGAAGAGCAGTTGACGGGTGCCTTGGGCAACGGCGGTTTTACCTTTGCCACGGCAAGCGGCGTGCCGAAACTCAATGACGACGGCACCGTAGACATTGAATTTTTTGTGGACGCCGGCAAACGGGCCTACGTACGGCGGATCAGCTTTACCGGGAATACCCTTACTCAGGACAAAGTACTGCGCAGAGAAGTGCGGCAAATGGAAGGGGGATGGGCTTCCACCGCCCAAATCGACTTGTCTAAGGTGCGGCTGGAGCGCCTGGGTTTCTTCAAGGGCGTGGAAGTAGAAACCCCGGAAGTGCCGGGCACCGACGATCAGATCGATGTCGAGTTCTCGGTAGAAGAGCAGCCCTCCGGGGCCATCTCTGGCACTCTGGCTTACTCTCAAGGATATGGCCTGATTCTTGGCGCTAACTATCAGCAATCAAATCTGCAGGGCAGCGGCAACTCGCTCACGGTAGGCCTGAGTTACTCGGAGTATCAGAAGTCCGTGAACTTCAATTATTTCGATCCGTACTTCACGTTGGATGGCATCAGTCGGGGCTATAACTTATTTTTCCAACGACTGGACTATGACGCGCGTAACATAGCGAGCTACAGCACCGACTCCGCAGGGGCGGGCGTGAATTTTGGTTTCCCCATTGGGGAAACCCAGCGAATTAACTTTGGCATGACCGTGGAGCAAACCGAGCTTCAAGAGGGCTATGCCTCAGCTCAGGAAATTAGCGAGTTTATCCAGCGTAACGGCTCGGACTCTTTGAATTTCAAGGGCAACTTGTCCTGGATCCGCTCCACCCTGAACCGGGGTGTGTTTGCCGATCGCGGTTCTCGGCAGTCTCTGGGGATGGTGCTGGCCGCGCCGGGCAGCGATTTGGAATTTTATAAGGTGACCTACAGCGGCGAGCGGTACTTCCCGCTAACGAATGTCTTTACCCTCAAGCTAAGAACCGAGCTTGGCTACGGCGACAGCTATGGCGACACGCCGTCGCTACCGTTCTACGAACACTTTTACTCCGGGGGGTTTGGCTCCATTCGCGGTTTCGAAACATCAACCCTGGGGCCTCGCAGCACGCCGCCTCTGGATAGCAACGGTAATCCCATCATTATCAATACTCGCGGCAATAACGGTAAATATGGTGAGCCTTTTGGCGGCAACCTGTTGGTAGAATTTTCTGCTGAGGTGATCTTTCCCCTTCCGTTCGTGGAAGATAACCGCCAGTTCCGCCCGGCATTTTTCGTAGACGCAGGCAACGTGTTCAATACCGAGTGCCCCGCGGTTAGCGTAAACTGCTTCGACTTTGATGCCGATGAAATGCGCTACTCTGTGGGGGTCGGGTTGAGCTGGCTCAGTGGCTTCGGGCCGCTGACTTTCGCCATTGCGAAACCGTTCAACACCAAGGAGTTCGATCAAAAAGAAAGCTTCCAATTTGAACTGGGCAAGACTTTCTAAGGGCATTGTGGGGTACAATGCCCGGCCTTTTGGGGATGAGTTAAAAATCAGGAGACGTTAATGTTTAACAAGCGAGTCAGCACACTGCTAGTGGCACTTATCTTTGCGGCACCTTTCGCCAGCGCTGAGATGAAAATCGTGGTCTTGGACCCGGTTCGGGCGATTTTGGAAAGCGATGAGGCCAAGGTGTTAGCAGACGCTGCCAACGCCGAAATGCAGCCCGAGCAGGATGAACTGCGAGCCGCCGCCGAGGAAATGCAGGCACTGCAGGCCAAACTGCAAAAAGACGGCGAGGTGATGAGTGAATCTGAGCGCCGCAAAGCGGTCAACGAATTAGAGAGTATGCAGGCGGACATTCAATTCGGCAGCCAAAAGCTGCAGAAGCAGGTGCAGGACAAACGTCAGGAAATTCTTCAGACCATGGCGCCCAAATACGAAAAAGTCCTGAACGATTTGATTCAGATTGACCAAATCGATTTGATCCTCTCGCCAAACCAGGTTCAGTACGCTAATGCCAAGCACGATATCTCGCGTCGTGTTACCGAAAAAATGAATGAGCAGGCTGAGTAAGCACTGCTGACTTGCACGTCCGGGTGTTCTAGCGGCTAGGCATCCCAGACGAGGTGAGCCCGGGCAGGCGTGAGAGACTCTCGATGACAGGGAAAACCCATTCACTAGCGGAGATTGCCGCACACATTGGGGCCGACATTGTCGGCCCTTTTGCTTCCAGTCCCGTCGACCTTGATCAAGTCCAGCTATCTACCCTGGGCAGCCTCGGCTCTGCCGGGGCCAGGGCCTTAAGCCACTTGTCTGGCCCGAGCTATCGCCGCTTCCTGGCAACCACCCAGGCTGCCGCGGTAATTTTGACCGCAGAAGACGCCGCGCTGTGCCCATGTCCGGGTTTGGTGGTGAAGAATCCCTATCTGGCCTTTGCCAGGGCGTCCCAGCTCTTTGACCATAAAGCCGACCGGTTTGTTGCGGCCATTCATCCCAGCGCCGTGATCGACCCCTCAGCCCAAATTGGCCGTAATGTATTCATTGGCCCCCACGTGGTCATCGAAGCCGATGCGGTCATTGGTGATGACGCTATTTTGCAGGCAAATACCTGTATTGGTGCCGGGTCGGTAGTTGGGGCGCAGACAAATTTAGCCCCCAACGTGACCATTTATCCTCAGGTGACCATTGGCCAGCGCTGCACTATTCATTCCAGCGTGGTGCTGGGTGGAGCTGGCTTTGGCTATACGCCGGATGAACAGGGCCACATGGAAACCATCGCCCAAATCGGTGGGGTACAAATTGGCAACGATGTCTGTATTGGCGCTGGCACCACCATCGACTGTGGGGCTATCGATGACACCATCATTGAAGATGGCGTGAAGATCGACAACCTGGTGCAGATTGGTCACAACTGCAAGGTCGGCGCCCATTCCCTGATTTGTGGCTGCGTGGGCCTGGCCGGCAGCACGGAAATTGGGCGGCACTGTGTATTGGCCGGTGGCTGCGGCGTTGGCGGCAAAAACCCCGTGAAAATTTGCGATCAAGTGATCCTTAGCGCAAAAACCACGGTGACCCAATCCATCGACAAACCCGGCGCCTATTCGGGGTCCATACCCGGTCTGGCCATGGAGCACGGCGCTTGGATACGCAATGCCGTGAAGTTTGGCGCCCTGAGTGACCTGTTTAAACGCGTGAAGAAATTAGAAGAAAATGGAAGTAAGCATGAGTAACGGCAAGACCATTACAGAAATATTCGAGTATTTACCCCATCGGTACCCGTTTTTGCTCATCGACCGAGTCACGGATCTCGTGTCAGGTGAATACATCAAGGGCTACAAAAACGTTACGGTCAACGAAGAGTTGTTCAATGGGCATTTTCCGGGACAGCCTATTTTACCCGGTGTATTAATGCTGGAAGCGATGGCTCAGCTGTCTGGTGTGCTGGCTTTTGAAACCAAGGGTACTTTGCCCGCGGACGGCACCAACTATTTGTTCGGTGGTGTGGAGAAGGCCCGTTTTCGACAACAGGTAATACCCGGTGACCGCCTGGAGATCATCAGCAAACTTGTGGCAGAACGGAACATTATGATGAAGTTTGAGTGTGAGGCCTATGTGGACGGGGAATTAGCCTGTTCAGCCTTACTCACGGTGGTGGAGCAGGCCTCATGATTGATCCTACAGCAAGGGTAGATCCTGCGGCGTCGTTGGGCGCTGGTGTGGAGATTGGACCCTACTGTGTGGTTGGTCCAAACGTGGAGCTTGGCGACGGCGTTAAACTGCAGTCACACGTAGTGCTCAAAGGCCCCAGCCGCATTGGTGCCGGGGTCTGTATTTACCAATTTGCGACGGTAGGGGAGGACACGCCTGCCCTGGCTTATGCGGGTGAAGATTCTTCGCTGGAGATCGGTGAAGGCACGATTATCCGCGAGGGTGTGACCATTCATCGGGGTATGGCCCAGGGCGGTATCAACAAAACCATTGTGGGCGCCAATTGCCTGCTGATGGCTTACGTGCACGTCGGCCACGATTGCGTGGTTGGAAATAATGTCATTATGGCCAACAACGCCTCACTGGCCGGGCACGTTGAGGTGGGTGATTACGCAAATTTCGGCGGCTATGTGGGTGTGCCCCAGTTCCGCAAGATCGGATCTTGCGCCCACGTCGCGGCCATGAGCCTGGTCACCAAAGATGTGCCGGCTTTTATGACCGTTGCCGGTAACCCTGCCTGGGCCGTTGGCTTGAACGTTGAAGGCATGAAACGCCGCAACATTACTCCAGCAGCCAGAAGCGCCGTGAAGCAAGCTCACCGGCTGGTGTATCGCAGCGGTTTGACCGCTGCCGTAGCGCTGTCAGAAATGGCCGATCTGCGGGCCGAGTACCCCGAGGTGGAAACCTTCGCCTCGTCCATTGAAGCCTCAGACCTTGGCATCATCCGGGGACGAGAGCGTGGCTCAGCAACATAGTGAGTCCATCACCCTAGGTTTGTTGGCAGGCGAAGCGTCTGGCGACTTGCTGGGCGCTGGAATGATGGAGGCTCTCAAGCAGCAATATCCCGGGCACATCAGATTCTTAGGTGTTGGTGGCCCGCGCATGGTGGCCCAAGGGCTGGAATGTCTGGCGGACATGGATGGCCTGTCTGTGAACGGTTTTAAGGACCCCATTCTGCGTTTGCCGGCGTTGCTGCGGCTGAATCGAGAGTTGGCAACGGCCTTTGTGGATGCAGGGGTCGATGCTTTCGTGGGTATTGATTTCAATGTATTTAATTTTCTTCTGGAAAGGCGTCTTAAGCGCAAGGGCATTGCCACCGCCCATTACGTCAGCCCGTCGGTGTACGCTTGGCGGCGCGGTCGCACGAAAAAAGTCGCTCGCTGCGCTGACAAGATTTTTTGCCTCTTCCCCTTTGAGCCCAGGTACTATCAAAACCTGCCGGTGGACGCGCGTTTTGTTGGTCATCCGTTGGCTCAGGAGATTACGCCGCAGACAGGCTCCCAGGCTGCCCAAACTCAGGCGCGCAATAGTCTTGGACTAGACGGCCAGGCGACGACCCTGGCCTTGCTGCCGGGCAGTCGCGCCAGTGAGGTCAGCTTGATGTTGTTACCCATGCTCAAGGCGGCAGAGCAGCTCGCCGAGCACCTGCAGAGTCAGGGCAAAAAGCTGGAAGTCGTGATTCCCTGTGTGAATCAAGGCCGTTTGCAACAAATTGAGGACATCTGCAGAACTCGGTCCCAGCTGCCAGTGCACTGCCTGTTGGGAGATGCCCGACAAGGGCTGGTGGCCTGCGACGTCGCCTTGGTGAAATCCGGCACCAGCACATTGGAAACCATGCTGGTTGGGCGGCCCATGGTGGTGACCTATCGATTGAATTACCCGACCTTTTGGATTGTGCGGGCCCTGGTATCCACGTCTCACATCGCAATTCCCAACATACTTGCAGGGCGCGAGCTGGTGCCGGAGCTGATACAGAGCGCAGCAACGCCAGAAGCCATGTGCAAGGCGTTGCTAGCCCAGTTGACGATCTCGGATCAGGGACCGCCCGGGGCCAGTCTCTATGCGGAGATTCACGCTGAGCTGGCGGCGGGGGAGTCCGGCCAGGGCGCGAATGTAAGCGCGGCCCTTGGGGTTCTCGACCTTGTGCAGGAGAATGCCTCCGGCAATGGCCGGTAGCGGTCACGCCGGACGCCTGCTAATAGGATAGGAACGGCAGCACCAGTCTGGGTGAATGTCTGGGCGAATGCTTCGGCGAATATTTCTGCCTCGGCATGGTTTTCTCTCTCTTTGGCTCAGGGTAATGTGAAGCAGTTAGGCCAGTGAGCGACGGAATCCATCATTAATGCAAAAACCCCCAGAAAATCGCAGTAACAAGGGTGACACCCTGCTGGTGGCTGGAGTGGACGAAGTGGGCATTGGTCCATTGGCGGGTCCGGTGTTGGCCTGTGCAGTGATTCTGGATCCGGATCAGCCCATTGCCGGGCTTGCCGACTCCAAATCCATCAGCGAAAAGCGCCGCCAGGCCCTGGCCGAAGAGATTCAGCAGCGGGCGCTCAGCGTCAGCCTAGGGCGGGCCAGCGTGGAAGAAATCGACGAATTGAACGTACTCAAGGCCAGTCATCTGGCCATGCGCCGGGCCCTGGCCGGCCTCAGCATCAAGCCCGACCACGTTTTGGTAGATGGCAACAAATTACCTGAAATGGACTATTCCGCTGAGGCGATTGTCCAGGGCGATAAAACCGTGGAGGCTATTTCAGCCGCCTCCATCGTGGCGAAAGTCACTCGAGACCAGGAACTGATCAACCTGGCCCAGCTCTACCCGGGCTATGGTTTTGAGTCTCATAAAGGCTATCCCACGGCCAGGCACCGGCGGGCCTTACGAACCATGGGGCCCTGTCCGGCTCATCGACGCAGCTATGCCCCGGTGCAAGCGGCGCTGGCACGTACCGTAGCTACAGACGAATGAGCGAAGCCTTGCCCATGGACAGCCCCGAGGCCTCGTCCTTCGCCCCAGGTGGGGCGCCCGACAGCCGGCTCGAGCAGTTCGTCCACCTGCACGCGCACAGTGAGTTCTCCCTAGCCGAGGGGCTGTTAAAGGTAAAAAGCACTGTTGCCGAAGCCGTGAACCGCCATATTCCAGCCCTGGCCCTGACGGATCGCAACAATCTATTTGCGCTGGTGAAGTTTTACGAAAACAGCCTGGCCAAGGGGGTCAAGCCAATTCTCGGGTCCGAGCTGTGGATCACTCCCCAAGACTCTGGGGCAGCGGCTCGTATCGTGGCCCTGGCCAAAGACCTGCCCCGGATTCATTTTGATGCGGACCGCATTATGC
>CAZWQK010000047.1:0-1317 GCA_964635835.1 uncultured Pseudomonadales bacterium | reverse complement strand
TAAAAACCTCCTGGCGCTGATTTCCAACAGCTACACCGAATCAAATCGCCGGGGTGAGATCTCCGAAGAGCAGCTGTTTCGGCGCTCTGAGGGGCTAATCGTGCTCTCAGGAGGCGTTGGCGGGCACCTCTGGGACAGCGTTGTTAACGGCGACGCCGCCGCGGCTCTGCAAACGGCGGGTCGCTGGACCGACGTTTTCGCTGATCGCTACTTTCTGGAGCTAACCCGCACCGGTCGCAGCGGTGAAGAAGCGTTCATTAGATGGGCGGTTACGGCGGCGCAGCAGCTTGATATCGGCGTGGTTGCCACCAACGACGTATGCTTTCTGGATGCAGAGGATTTTGAGGCCCACGAGACAAGGGTGTGCATATTTGAGGGCCGAACCCTGGACGACTCGAGGCGTCTGCGTACCCATAGCGCCCAACAGTATTTGCGCAGCGCCGATGAAATGAGAGAACTCTTCGCGGATATTCCTCAAGCCTTAGCCAACAGCCTGAGCATTGCCCAGCGCTGTAACGTACAGGTGTCCTTGGGCACCTACTATTTGCCGGATTACCCGATTCCAGATCAAAAGACCCCTGAGGACTATTTGAAAGAAATGTCCATACAGGGGCTGGCAGGCCGGCTGAGTACAACTCGTATCCACGCCTTTGGCGGCGAGTTTGACAGCCCAGAAGCGTACCAAGAACGGCTGGATTTCGAGCTCGACGTCATTAACCAAATGGGTTTTGCCGGCTACTTCCTGATCGTCATGGAGTTCATCGCTTGGGCCAAGGCCAACGACATTCCCGTGGGCCCTGGGCGGGGCTCCGGGGGCGGCTCCTTGGTGGCCTATGCCCTGGGTATTACCGATCTTGACCCTCTGGAATACGATTTGCTGTTCGAGCGCTTTTTGAATCCCGAACGCGTGTCCATGCCGGACTTTGACGTGGACTTTTGCATGGAAGGGCGAGACCGGGTCATCGCCCACGTGAGCGAACTTTACGGTGCCGAAGCGGTGAGTCAGATCATCACCTTCGGCACCATGGCGGCTAAGGCCGTGGTGCGCGATGTGGCCAGAGTTCAAGGCAAACCCTATGGCCTGGCGGATAAGCTTTCCAAGCTGATTCCCTTCGAGGTTGGCATGACCTTGAACAAGGCCATGGACGAAAGTGAAGACCTGCGCAGCTTCGTTAATGAAAACGACGAAGTGTCTGAGATTATGGACATGGCTTACAAGCTGGAGGGCATCGTCCGCAACGTTGGCCGTCACGCTGGCGGCGTGGTCATCGCCCCGTCGTCCCTCACGGACTTCGTACCGCTGTACACAGAAGAAGC
>CAZWQK010000046.1:0-9648 GCA_964635835.1 uncultured Pseudomonadales bacterium | reverse complement strand
TGGTGCCGGAACGCGGAATCGAACCGCGGACCTACTGATTACGAATCAGTCGCTCTACCAACTGAGCTATCCCGGCATGGTTGGTGCTTAAAGTGCAAACATTGGATTGACTCGAACGATGACTGGGGCCGCCGAGCGAGGCCGTTAGTATAGCGACTCGCTAACAGGTTGAGAAAGAGAACTTTTGCTCCGCCGACGAGGTTCAGGGGCGCGGCCATCGGCGTCTACACCCACTTGACCCGAAAGATACAGAACCTTGCCTGCCTGCACCCCTTGAACCATGAGATCTGCATAGGGCCCGCTTCGAAACACTCGTCTGTTCATTGGATTTTTCTCAGATGAGAGTTGGTGGAAGAGGTGGATTTTGCGAAACGCGTTTAGACGTTTTCTTTTATGTCGAAGGTTCTCGCAACGGGCGCGCCCGCAAGAAACGGACCGACTTTATCGATAAAGCCTGTCTCAACGCGCCAGCCCATGTAGGCTTGCTGATGTTCGGCTGATTCCCACTGCTCGACCAAAAATATGCTCTTGGTTTCCTGGTCCACGTAAGTCTCCACCTTTTCGCACCCCGCATAGTTGCGGGTGTCCACGAGAGCAACTTTCATCAGGTCCAAAAATTCATCCAACGTTTCCGGTTTTGTTGGCATCTCCAGCGTGACTAAAACGCTCATACTTCCCCCTGTGTCGTAAGGCTTGATCGGCCCCATCGACGTTCATTATTCGAGATTCGAGCAAGCGACTAACGCTTACTCGGTTTTGCACGAATCTCTGAAAATCAGGCGGCTTCGTGCATTTCTTTCAGCTCGTCGAAAGTCATCGTCGACGCAACCTCTAAGTTTTCGTCAAGAATTTCGTAGATCGGCCCATTATCGTAAGGCCGGAGGCTGAAGAGGATAATCACGTCGCTGTCTCCACCGCCCTCTGTGTGAGGCTCTACGTCTGGCTTTCCAGCCCTATAGGTTCCTGCTGGGCGCACTTCCTTCAACTCACCTTCTGTGTTGTATATGCGGTGCTCACCCTTCACAACAAACGTGTTGAAAGCTGCCACGTGCCGGTGCATGACAATCTTTTCGTTGGCGGCAAACTTGAAAAGTACGTCAACGACCTTGGCGGTGTCATCCACATCTAAAATGGAAAGCCAAACGTGATCGGTGTCCAGCAGCCGCTGCCAGTCGACCTTGTTTTCATCAAAGACCTCGTTACTCATGCGTGCACTCCTTGTTTTTATTATTAAGTGACTTTTACTCGGGGCATGGGGCGAGCATTAGCTGCTGGTTGGCACCTGCAGTGCTACTAAACTTTTAAGTAAATCCCTGCCCGCAGTGCGGGGATTCACGTCTTTGTCGATCTTGGCGATTTTCCCGCTGGCATCGATATAAAAGGTCCACCGCTTGGGTAAGCCCATGGACGCCAACACGCCATAGGCTTCGCTGACGTCTTTAGCTTCGTCAGACAGAATAGGAAAGTTTGCGTTGTTCTGCTCAGCAAAGGCTTTATTGGTTTCCAGATCGTCGGTGCTTGCCATAAAGAACTCAACGTCAAAACGCCGCACCTGTCGTTTGCTGTCCCTGACGGACTTGCATTCGATAGTGCACCCGCCGGTAAAAGCTTTCGGGAAAAACGCCAGCACTACGTGTTTGCCACGAAAGTCTGATAGTTGATAGGTCTTACCGTCCGAGGCTTGCAGCGTCCAATCCGGCGCCACGTCTCCTACACCCAGGGAAGCTTGCGCTCCCGATGCCAAGATAACCAGGCATGCAGTTGCCGCGCTCTTAATCTTTGTAAAGATGCTCATGTACTTATTCTTCCTATTCACAAACCTGCCAATAGAGAGCTGCCGTTCGCAGCTTGCAGTCCCGATTTGTTGATCTTTTTTTTCGATCCTTCCGTCTTCACGTTCCTCTTTTTGCGGAGACTATGTCCCTGCTAAAGGTGTGGAACCAAGCTGCGCTTGTAGCCCCGGAACCATTGTCGCTTATGCGAACTGGCTACTTTTTGTTAACACAACTCACTCCTCAAGCTTACAGTTCCCAATCAAGGCATCAAGCCAGCATTGGTTGGAGTTAGCAGTTCCATTAACGCCGTGGCCGCGGAGTTTTGGGGCCACTGGTCATCATCGTTCAGTCTCGCCATGGTTGGATCCCTGCTGACTTTCTATGCTGTCTCGGGTTTGACGAAGCTGTTCCTCACAAGTATTAAGCTCTTGCTGTAGCCTCATGATTTCTGCCCGAAGGCTATGTTCAAGTTCCCGAAGCGCGCCCGCGGACGGCAGTGAAGACGTGGCTTTGAGGGATTCGACACTCGCCACTTCGTCTCTTAGCTGTTGAATGTGCCCCTGCATACGTTCGAGGCGCTGTTCCAGCAACCCTCGATGAAGGATTGGCTTATCGCTCACACGTATGCCAGTGCTGAGAATCAAAGTCCGAGTGGCCGTGACGATCCCACTTGACAGACATCACCTCGATTCGCCCGAGGGCATGGCCAAGCCCTGACGCACCATGGCATCTCTCAGGGCCTCTATTCGGCGACGATTCTTGCCAAGGTCTGAATATCCAACTCGTGACGCAGAACGGACAACCACGCTGCCCTCTCGCACGCGAAACTCCAGGTCATCAACAAACCTGAGCAGGCGCGTGGTGGCTTTGGCTCGCAACTGCTCGTTACTACGTTGCAGCAACTCATACTCTGGCTGCTCGGACAAGTAAGAGGCTATGGCGTCCAGCAGCGCTTGGGCACTCGACCGATCTCCGGCCTGTCCTCCTGCACCCGCGCTGATGATGGGTTCTATGTATTTCGAAGACGTTACGGGCTCATCGCTACTGACGCAATTAGGAGAAGCCGGACAGGGGGCCAAGTAGTGCTCTTGGTTCGACACAGCAAACCCTCCGCTACCAATAAACAAAAGTACAAAGCAAAAGAAACAGCGTCCAATCGGATTACGCGCATTAAGTCCTGGAACCATAATTACCCTCGCCTGGGTTTGGCTATGAATGCAGTCCGCTAGCCCAAAACCAAATCTCACGCCCACCCTGATCTTAGGCGGTGGGAGGTGAAAAACAATCGGTAAAACACAGTCAATTACAGCACACCAAAATACACTGATGTTTTATGGGGAGGTTTCGACACACTCAACACCACCCCAACACAGATCGGTCGTGTCCACGCTTTCCCAATCACCGAATATGGGGCGGGCAATGGTTAGCTGCAAACTGGCTTCGCCAATAGAGCCCTGCAAAGCCAGGGTTATCGCCCCGGCTACGGCGTCGTCAGCAGCGACTGCAAAAGCTGGGCCGCCTAGCGGAGAAGCCGTCTCTGAGCCAGCCACATCCTGAAGCAGAGCATCTACCCATTCCGCGGCCTCGTCTCTTGTGGTCTCGATAGCAGCAACATCTGCACCACCGGCAATCTGTGTTTGCAACCGCGCCATTTCCGTTCGAGCCCAGTTGACTGCCTGCCGATAGTGCACGTTGATCTTGGTGCTGTTGGCCGATACCACGTAATTTTGATAGGCGGGTATGGCAAATGTCGTCACTACGCTAATGATGGCTATGACGATCATGAGTTCGATCAGTGAAAAACCGGCACTGGGGGCGGGGTGGTCAGATCCGCGAACCCGCCAAAACCCCAGGTTTCGCGGTTTTATCTGAACTCGCTTGGGCTGCAAATTCGCTAATGGTATGCCGTTCATTGGTTGTCTCCTGAACTCCGCCTGCGTCTTGCTCCGTCACTGTTGTCCGCCCGCCACCGCGCAGGCTTTGGGCTCGCAGCACCGCTCTGCGCTGGCTTGCTGGTTGCGACTCAGATTTTGTTTCACGGCTTCGCCTTCTTCTATCGCCTTTCACTGAGGTTTCTGTAAATCCAAACCCACAGAGCGACCTTTCAGAAGCACACAACCGACAGACATGAGCTCTTTATCCCTTTTTCAGTCTCGCTAGCTTTAATCCCAATAGGGTCCAGCCTAGTAAGTGGCGCCGGAAGGAATCATTGGCAGAAACCGGAAGAAATCATTGGCAGAAAAAGAAGCAATGGCGGAAAGAAAAATTGGCAGAAAGCGGCATGAATCAACACCCCAGCCCAGAATCCGCATCGGCTACGGCCTATGTGGACGCTTTGTTTTCACAAGCTCTAGAACAGCGGGCCTCGGACCTACACCTTGAACCGCAAAAGACAGGTTTGCAGATTCGCCTGCGCATTGACGGTTTGCTCCACGAACTGCCGATGCCGCCGCCAGATATTGCTCAGCGGCTGTGTGCTCGCATCAAAATCATGGCTCGATTGGATATCGCCGAACGACGGCTGCCGCAAGACGGACGTATTTCTGTCAAGTGCCGTGGGCAGCAGATGGATTTGCGGGTCAGTTCCTTGCCCACGCTCTGGGGAGAAAAGCTTGTGCTAAGAATCGTGCTCCAAGAATCGTCAATTCTGAGACTGAAGGATCTAGGCCTCGAGGAGAGCCAACAGCAGGAACTGGTCAGGGCACTGGCCCAGCCCCAAGGATTGATTTTGGTAACGGGACCGACCGGCAGCGGTAAAACCCTCACCCTCTACAGCGCATTGCAAACCCTTAACCAAGGACACCGGAACATTTCGACAGCCGAAGAGCCCGTCGAGATTCCCCTTGCTGGTGTGAATCAGGTTGCCATCAAGCCACAAATTGGCCTGACGTTTAGCAGCACTCTGCGCGCCCTGCTGCGCCAGGATCCAGACGTGCTGATGGTAGGAGAAATCAGGGATGCAGATACCGCGTCTATGGCCATCAGAGCGGCCCAAACCGGCCACTTGGTGCTGTCCACCGTGCATACCAAGTCCGCTCAAGCCACCTTAGTGCGGATGCGGCAGCTGGGTATCAGCGACAAGGACCTTGAAGAATCGGTGACTTTGGTGCTGGCGCAGCGGCTCCTTAGGCGGCTGTGCAATCGCTGCAAAATACCTGACAAGAAAAGCGCCGACCAAGGCCTCAAAAACTCGGGTGAGGGCGGCAGGAGTCCGAACCTTACCCCACCTAACTGCTCCGGTTTTCGAGCGAATCCTGCCGGCTGCCCAAGTTGCTTGGGGGGTTATCAAGGCAGGTTGGGTATTTTTGAACTCTGTAAGCCCTCCTCCTCTCCCCTGGAGTGCTCAGCACTGGGATCAAGCGTTGTTCATCCAGGTACCAACAACAGTTTAATCGGCATTCAGGATTCTTTGGTGACCCGCTTCGCCACAGCACCAAGCCAAAACCTTAGGGCCATGGGGTTGCGCCGCTTCGCTATTGGCGAGACCACCCTGGAGGAAATCGAACGGGTATTGCCGCAAACATCTTTCAGCCCACACGTTGACAGCAACGGCGATCTAGCAAGGTGACGGCATTTCGCTGGCAAGGTACAGATGCCTTGGGGCTGCCCCAGCGAGGGGTCTTAAACGCTGCATCTCGCGACGCCGCGAAAGCTCAGCTCAGTGCACTGGGTGTGTCTGCCTTGGTGATAAGCAATTCCGCTGACTCCAAGAAAGCCAGTGACGTTGTGCCACCGCAAGCTGGGGCGCGTAACAGGACTGAGATACGCCTTAGCAGGAAGCAGCTTGTGCTTTTCTGCCGACACTTGGCTAACCTTTTGGTGGCGGGGATTCCAGTAGTCGATGCCTTAGATACCCTTAAAAAAGGCAGCAAGGGTGATTACGCAAAGCTGTTACTCTCAATCCACAACAGTTTGGACGACGGCTTGAAGCTGGGGGACGCTATGGCCCTGCACTCTCAGGTTTTTGATCCATACGCCGTAAGCCTCGTGCGCTGCGAGGAAGTCGCGGGGCAGATACACAGAGCTCTTGCCACCCTGGCAAATCACCTCGAGCAAAGCCAAGCCCTGCATCAAAAAGTGCGACAAAGCCTGCTTCAGCCGGGTTTAATTCTGCTCACAGCAATCATGGTTTCATGGCTGCTGCTCACCTTCGTGATGCCTGAATTCGTCAAGATGTATTCCCAGCAAAATCAACAGCTGCCTGTTATTACCCAGTGGGTCATGGGCGTATCCGACCGTTTGCAGGAACATAGCATCAGCGCCCTACTACTGATATCAATGGCCGGTGCCGGAGGCATCACGCTTTACCAGAGAGTCGGGCGCTTCCGCCTGCTCTTTGATCAGTTGATTTTACGGCTGCCGCTGCTCGGTGACCTCAGCCGGCTTTCCAACCTTGTTGATTTGAGCAGAACCTTAGCTGCCATGTTAACCGCAGGAGTTTCCCTAAACGAAGCACTGACTCATACCGCTGCTTCCTGTCGGAACGCAGCATTTTGCCAAGCCGTGCTAAACGCCACGGCCAAGGTCGAAAGTGGCTCTTCGCTGCATCAGGCGATGACCGGCTCTCAATATTTCCCTGAAGCGTTTCGCCGCATGATTCAATTGGGCGAGGAAACCGGCAAGCTCAGCCAAATGTTTGAGCACGCCGCCCGGGGTTATCAGGAGGAAATAAGACGCAGTATCGACTGCCTGCTGCCGTTGATTGAACCCATCCTGATGCTGATCTTGGGCATGATGATTGGCGGGCTAATCCTCGCCATGTACTTACCCATTTTTGCCATGGGAAGCTTGCTCTAAACCTCACCGACTCTTTCTACCGAAACGACCGACGGAGAGCGCCGATGGTTTTAGGTGCGATACCCTGGCTTTTGCTACCCTTGCACTTTTGGAGGAACATCATGCTCGTAGGTTTGACTGGAGGTATCGGTAGCGGCAAGAGCGCGGCCGCGGATCGTTTTGCGCAGTTGGGCATTGACGTGGTTGACGCTGATGTGGCCAGCCGCACTGTGGTGGAACCCGGTCAACCCGCCTTGAACGAGATCGCCGCCCACTTTGGTCACGATCTGCTGTTGGAAAACGGCACGTTAAACCGGCCCAAACTTAGATCCGTGGTTTTTGCTGACCCTGCAGAACGTAAATGGCTGCAAGGACTTCTTCATCCATTGATTAACCAGTGCCTTAAAGATCAAGTCGAGGCCAGCACCTCGGACTATTGCTTATTGGTAAACCCACTGCTGCTGGAATCTGGACAGGCACAATGGTGCGATGAAATCGTCGTAGTGGATGTTCCCGAGGAACTGCAGATCTCAAGGACCATGGAGCGCGACGCCAATACCCGCTCCCAGGTTGAGGCGATTTTGGCCGCTCAACTCAAACGCCAAGATCGCCTGGCTCAAGCATCCCGCATCATCGCCAACGATCAAGATCTGCTGCATCTCTACCGTCAGGTAGATGCCCTTCATCTGGAGTTGATAAATCAATGACCACTGCACGCATTGTTAACTGCCCAACCTGCAATCAAGGAGTAAAGTGGACGGCGAAAAATACAAACAGGCCCTTTTGCTCCGAGCGCTGCAAGCTCATCGATCTGGGCAGTTGGGCGGCAGAGGAACATCGGATTCCAGACGCCACCCCACCAGACTTTACTAGCGACGAATCGGAGCGCGATCTCTAACGGACAAATCCAAGGGCCTTGTTGCCCCGAAGCTCTCAGGGTTAGCTGCGATACTCTGCATTGATACGAATATATTCGTATGAAAGGTCCGTGGTCCAAATAGTTTGGACCGCAGCGCCACGGCCTAGATCAATACGAATGCGGAATTCATCCTTAGCCAAAACTGCGGTGCCCGCAGACTCGGTGTAATCCCTGGACATCATTCCACCACGGGCAACCTGCACATCGTCTAGCCAGAGACTCACATGGCGCTCATCAAGGCCAGGAACCTCGGCTCGACCGATTGCCATACAAAAGCGCCCCCAGTTTGCATCACCGGCGAACAGGGCGGTCTTAACCAAGGGCGACTCCGCCACGGTGTAAGCAACCTCAGAACACTCAGCATCAGTGGCGCCGCCGGTTACGGTAATCGTCACGAATTTCGTTGCGCCCTCACCATCTCGAACAATGGCCTGGGCCAGCAGCGTTGCCACATCCAGTACAGCCGCCAGGAATTCGCTGTACCGAGGATCCTGCCGATTTTTAATCGGCGGCATCGACGCCTTCCCGGTGGCGGCTAACAGAAAACAGTCGTTAGTCGACGTATCACCATCAACGGTGATGCGATTGAAGCTTCCATCCGCCACGGTTTGAACCATTTGCTCTAGCACCGGCCCATGAACAGAAGCGTTGCAGGCAATGTAGCTCAGCATTGTCGCCATATCCGGCTTAATCATGCCGGAGCCTTTGGCCACGCCGGTTATGACAATGTCTTCGCCGTTTAGAGATACCCGGCGGCTCACGGCCTTTGGTACCGTGTCTGTCGTCATAATGGCCTTGCTAAAGGCCAGCCAATTCTCGGCTCGAGCTGCCGCCGCCATATCGGGCACCGCCCGGCTTAGTGCGGCGACATTCAGGCGCTCGCCGATTACCCCAGTAGAAAAGGGCTGCACTTGCTCAGCTGCTAGCCCAACCGCGTCCGCCACGGCCTGGCAGACAGCCTTAGCGTCCTCATAGCCTGGCTCGCCGGTCGCCGCGTTCGCATTGCCGCTATTAACGATCCACGCCAGCGCTTGATTTTGTCGCGCCTTAGCCAGATGCACTGGCGGCGCGGCGAAAGCGGACTGGGTGTAAACCCCGGCCACCACCGTGCCGGGTTCAAAAATCACCAGCGCCAAGTCATCCCGTGGCGATTCTTTGACACCCGAGCACGCCGTACCAACTCGTACCCCGGGCACGGGTTCCAAAGATGCGGGTGGAGAGAGATTGACTGCCACTAACTGCTCCCGGCCCGGCGATCTGTTCGGCAAGCCGGGTTACCAAATCGGCTTGTCATCAAATGCGCCCGTGGCACTGTTTGTACTTCTTGCCTGACCCACAAGGACATGGCGCGTTGCGCCCCACCTTGCGCTCTTCCCGAACGAAGGTCTCTGCTTTGACTGCCGGCTGAGAAGGTTCTTTCGCCTGATCGCCCTGACCCTCCAGCTGGCTGTGCTGGAAATTCATCTTCCGCGCAGCCTCGGCCCTGCGCAGACGTTCCTGAGCCTCGATCTCTTCCGGGTTCTCAATCTGCATTCGTGAAAGCATTCGAATCACGTCAAACTTGATGTTCTGCAGCAAATCCTGAAACAGCTCAAAGGATTCTCGTTTGAATTCCTGTTTCGGTTGCTTTTGCGCATAGGCACGCAGATGGATCCCTTGGCGCAGCTGATCCATGGACGCTAAATGCTCCTTCCAGCGCTGATCCAATATCTGCAGCATGATCTGCTTTTCAACCATGCGCATATCAATGCCGTTGTCGCGCCAACGCTCTTCTTTGCCCCCGTATTCCTCTTCGATTTGCGTCAGAACCCGCGCTGCCAAACCGTCTTCATCCAAGTCTTGGTCTTGCTCAAGCAACTCGCTTAGTGATTGAACGCTGCCAAATTCACTTTGCAGCGACACCTCAAGACCCGCAATGTCCCATTGCTCGATGAGGCTTTGTGGGGGGACGTGCTGGGTGACGAGCTCGTAAACCACTTCCTCCCGGAGTCCTTCGATGGTTTCGCTGATATCACTGGAGTCCATCAACTCTCGACGCTGCTGGTAAATGACCTGACGTTGGTCGTTGGACACATCATCGTATTCCAGCAAATTCTTGCGGATATCAAAGTTATGGCCCTCAACTTTGCGCTGGGCGTTTTCAATAGAGCGATTGATCATCTTGTGCTCAATGGCCTC
>CAZWQK010000045.1:0-9707 GCA_964635835.1 uncultured Pseudomonadales bacterium | reverse complement strand
AAGAGCTGACCCAGGCGTTGGTAAAAGTGGAAAAACTCACGCCAGAACTCATGGCGAACGAAGCTGCAATGATTCAGTGGTCTGAATCGTTAGTGGCACTGCTACGCCTAAATCCGGACGCTAACCCTGCTATCAGTGTGATATTAGATCAGGAGACCAATGTTTTCGTGCCGGAAGTGACCTTGTTGCTTAAGGGTTTGGCCGAAAAAATAGCCCTGCCGCTGAATTTCCTCAACGGCCCCGAATATCGAGCGATTTCGGCGATGATCGATCAAATTAAAGGTCTTTTGGAGCCGGGCGCTTACGTTCAACGCGGTGAACGACGCAGCGATGTCCAACACTTTTCCGACGCCTTTGATTGGCTGCAAAAGGAGGCACGCCGCGGTGTGGACCTGCAGCGTTACAAGGGCTTGGGTGAAATGAATCCGGAACAGCTTTGGGAAACCACCATGGATCAATCGGTACGGCGCATGCTTCGCGTTTCCGTGGATGATGCCATCGGTGCCGACCAAATGTTCACGACCCTGATGGGGGATCATGTCGAGCCTCGACGAGACTTCATTGAAAAAAATGCGCTCTCGGTCGTGAACCTAGACGTGTGATCTGAGGGTCTTGGATAGCGGCTTTAAGTAGTGGCACAAGTGCAGGCGAACGTGCGTTGTGGTTGGTGCAATTCCAGTGACCTTTATCGGCAATACCACGATGATGAGTGGGGGGCGCCACTTAAAGGCACCCAGCCGTTGTTCCGGTTATTGATGCTGGAAGGCCAGCAGGCTGGCCTTGCGTGGATTACGGTGTTGAACAAACGCGCCCATATGGATCAAGTCTTTGCAGGTTTTGATATCGAATTTCTTGCCAGGCAGGGGCGTAATTCCATAAACCGGTGGCTTCAAGACACAGGGATCATTCGACACCGTGGTAAATTGGAAGCCCTCGTCAGTAACGCGCAACTGGCTCAATCGATTCCCGACTTTGGTGACTGGCTGTGGTCTTTTGCAGCGCCAGCGCGCCATCATCCCACCACCGCAGTCCCTGCCCAAACTGCAGAATCTCAAGCCATGTCGAAGGCGTTAAAAAAAGCCGGGTTTCGCTTTGTGGGGCCGACAATCTGCTATGCCTTTATGCAAAGTGCCGGCATGGTAAATGATCACGAACCCGGTTGTTGGCGCTATGAGAGCTGTGAGCAGGCGGTTTGCAAGGCGCTAAGCAGTCGATGAGCTATGCGGTAAAAGCCCTGTTTCGCTTGCTGAATCGGGTACCGATGACCTGGGCCGTTGCCGCAACCAAAGGCATTGCCGGGCTGCTGATATTACTCAACGCCAAAATTGTTCAAGTGGCTCGAACGAACATTGAGCATTGTTTTTCCTCGCTAAGCACTGAAGCAAAGCAACGCATGTTATCGGAGACCGTCGCCCATGCCGCGCTCTTGATCTTCGAGTTTGCTTATTTCCGCCATCGCCCAATAAACGAATTGTTAGATCTGGTGGTCGGCGTCGAAGGGGAAGACAAACTAAAAGAAGCTTGGGCCGCAGGTGAGGGGGTCATATTACTTGTGCCGCATTTTGGCTGTTGGGAGTTTTTGAATACCTATCTTGGCAACAAGTACCCAATCTCGGCACTGTATGACCCACCCAAAGTGCTGGCTTTAGAAGATAGTATCGTGGCAACCCGACAGCGCCAGGGGACGAAGATGCACCCCACCACAGCATCAGGCCTTAGGGGTTTAACACGGGGCTTAAAGTCCGGCGACCTGGTCGCGGTACTTCCGGATCAGGTGCCGCCCGAGTCCGCAGGCCGCATAATCGCGCCTTTTTTCGGGCGCAAAGCCTTAACGATGTCGCTTGCCAAGCGGCTGATGAGAGTGGGTTCGCCCAAGGTATTGATGGCGGCAGCTTGGCGCGACACCCAGCAGGGGCAATTGCGGTACCGAGTGTGTTTTGAGGAACCGGACCCAGAAATTTACAGTGACGATGATGTTGCTCACGCAACCGCAATGAACCTAGGCCTTGAGCGCATTACCAATCGCGTCCCAGCCCAATATCAGTGGACCTACAAGCGGTTCAAGGGCTTTGCTGACGAAACCGATGCGATTTATCGCCGCCAGTAAGCTGGGGTGAGAAGAACCAAAAGCGTAAAAATCTCCAGGCGGCCGAGCATCATGTTGAACATCAGAACCCACTTAACGCCGCTATCAAGACTCCCATAGTTCTCGGCTACATCCCCTAATCCTGGGCCGAGATTGTTCAACGTTGCGCCGACGGCAGAAAATGCCGTTAGGAAATCTAAGTTACTGGTCAGCATGATTAAAATGACGGAGAGAAAGAACAGCAGCGCATAGACGCTAAAAAAACTCCAAACCGACTCGATAAGTCGATCTGAAACCGGTGTTTTACCCAGCTTGATAGGGAATACCCCGTTCGGGTGGATTAGCCGGCGCACCTCACGCATGCCCTGTAGGTAAATCATCAGCACTCGCACCAGCTTAATGCCGCCAGCGGTGGAGCCGGCGCAGCCCCCAGCGAAGGCGGCTAGCAAAAGCAAAGTTGCAGCTGACGCCGGCCAGTTCATTACATTTTCGGTGACAAATCCGGTGGTGGTTGCGTAAGAAATTGTCTGAAAAATGCCTTCACGCAATGGAATGTCGCCATCCTGTGAAGCACCTAGCAAAATGCTGACCACGGCGACGGTTACGAAGAGTAAAACCAAAAAGTATGTTCGCACCTCGTAGTCAGCGAAGTACAGCAATGGGTTGCGTCGACGCCACACCAGGAAGTGCAGACCAAAGTTGATGCCAGACAGCACCATAAAGACACAGGCTACGCTTTCAATCAGGGCGCTATCAAAAAAGCCAATACTTGCATCGTGGGTAGAAAATCCGCCGATGGCTACCGTAGCGAAGCTGTGACTGATGGCGTCAAAAGCGCTCATGCCAGCCAGCCAGTAGGCGGTGGCGCAAGATACCGTGAGAAAGACGTAGATATACCATAGGGCTTTGGCGGTTTCGGTAATGCGCGGGGTTAGCTTGTTGTCTTTTACCGGCCCTGGCGATTCAGTTCGATAAAGCTGCATGCCGCCGATGCCCAGCATGGGGAAGATGGCTACCGCCAGCACGATGATGCCCATACCACCAAACCATTGGAGCTGCTGGCGATAGAACAACAGCGACTTAGGCATGTCATCCAAGCCGACTAATACCGTAGCTCCGGTGGTGGTGAGTCCAGACATGGACTCAAAAACCGCGTCGACAAAGGCTAGGTTGAGATTGGGCGCAAGCAGAAATGGAATTGCGCCGAACAGCCCCAAACCGAGATAGAACAGTGCGGTAATCAGAAACCCATCGCCTCCGCGCAGTTCTCGGTCTCCCCGCAGCGGCAGCCATAAGGCCAATCCCACGCCGAGGGTGAGCAGCAATGCGATCGAAAAGGTATGGAGAGTTTGTTCCTGAAAATACAGGGCCACCAAAATTGGCGGGACAAAAGTTGCGCTAAAGAATGTGAGCAACGTCCCAGTGACACGAAAGATAACGGAAAAGTGCATGCCAGATCGGTTAAACGAAATTCAGGCTGACTTGAAACAATCTTTCCACGGCAGCGACTTTGCTTTTGTCTACCATGAACAGAATAACGTGGTCGTTTGTTGCGATGATTACATCATCGTGAGCAATCAAAACCTCCTCACCGCGAACGATAGCGCCGATGGTGACACCATTTGGTAGCTTAAGTTCCTGTATTTTGCGGCCCACCACATTTGAACTACTTGCATCACCGTGGGCGATGGCTTCCATGGCTTCGGCGGCTCCTCGGCGTAAGCTGTGCACACGAGCAACGTCTGCCTTGCGCACGTGTGACAGCACCGAGCTAGTTGTCGCGTGCTGGGGCGAAATGGCGACATCGATTTCACCGCCTTGAACCAGATCCACATAGGCCGGTTTTGTTATCAGCGTAATTACCTGTCTAACACCCAATCGTTTTGCCATCAGGGACGACATGATGTTGACCTCGTCGTCATTGGTCAGTGCACAAAACGCATCGCACTGTTCGATATTTTCCTCAAGCAGCAGCTCTCGGTCTGTGGCATTCCCCTGAATGACGACGGTACCGTCGAGCCGATCCGCAAGCTCCTTGGCTCGTTGATGATTCAATTCCACCAGCTTTACCGCGTATTTTTTTTCGATTTCAGAGGCCAGGCGAGCACCAATATTGCCGCCGCCAACGATCGTTATCCGGCGATATGCCTCCTCGGCTTTGCGCAGCTCGCTCATAACGCGGCTGATGTGCTCTCGCGCGGCGATAAAAAACACTTCGTCATCTGCCTCAATGACCGTATTCCCCTCAGGCACGATGAATTGTCCTCGGCGAAAGATGGCAGCAACGCGGGTGTCCGCTCTGGGCATGTCTTCTCTTAGGAAGCTTAAGGCGTGGCCGACCAAGGGGCTGTTGTGAAGCGCCTTCATAGCCACCAGTTGGGCGCGGCCGTCGGCGAAATCCGCCACATCTAGCGCACCAGGGTGGCTGAGCAATTCATGAATCTGCGACGTAACCACGGCCTCAGGATTAATCAGGCGATCAATCGGCATGTGGTTTTTGTGGAAAAACCCCTCTCTTTCCATATAGGCAGAGGCGCGGATCCGGGCAATTTTCATTGGCGTGCGGAATAAGGAATAACACACCTGACAGGCGACCATGTTGATTTCATCACTGGAGGTAACCGCAATCAGCATGTCGGCATCATCGGCTCCGGCCTTGCGGAGCACGTCGGGATGAGAGGCAGAGCCCTCGATGGTTTGTATGTCAAGGCGCATGCCCAGGTCGTGTAGGCGCGCAGCATCGATATCCACCAGAGTAATGTCGAAGGCCTCTTGAGCAAGGCTTTCAGCCAAGGTCCCACCAACTTGTCCTGCGCCTAAGATAAGGATTTTCACGTGGTTGGCGCCTTGTTTAATCCACAGTAATAGAAACCATCAGTCCAGGATTGGGAGGGCAGCAGCTGCCACCCATACTCGGTTTGGTGGCCGTAAGCCAAATTCAAGGGCTGGACGCTGGCGTCGGCAGAGTTTCCTAGAAATTGGTCGATCACCTGATCGTTTTCCTCAGCAAAAACAGAGCATGTGGAATAAAGAAGACTACCCCCTGGTTTGACGTGTTGCCACAGATTCTGCAGCAAAGACAGCTGTAAACTCTGTTGCTCCGGCACCGCGCTCTCCTCCAAAAGTAGGCGTATGTCTGGGTTGCGACGTATGGTACCGCTGCCCGAACAGGGGGCGTCGATCAGTACGGCGTCAAAGGGTTGTGGGAACGGCAGATCGCCTGCGGTGCCATCGCCTAGATGTAAAACAATGGCCTCAGTGACATTAGGGCTGCCAGCCTCGCAGGTTTTATGGCCCAACCTTGCGGCTATGGCAGCGGTATCCGATAGGCGGCGTTCACTATTGTCCAGGGCGTGGAGTTGCCAGCGCAACCCTCGCTCCCTCAGCGCTTCTGACAAGTGAAATAGCTTTCCGCCAGGTGCTGCACAGGCATCCAAAATTCGCACCGGTTCCGCCAGATTTGGGTCTTCACACAAGCGCTCAAGCAAAAGGTGTGTTGCGTACTGCGCCGCCAGATCCTGTACCGCGCAGAAACCTTGCTGCCAACCGGGTAGCCCGGCTGCTGTCTGAGCTTGATGTAGGACGATGGTTTCTGGCCAGGGCCCGTCGTCAAAGCCTATGCCTTCGTTTTTCAGAAGATCCTTGTAGGCGGCGCTATCGATGGCAGCGGTGTTAATGCGTAACGTCATGGGCGCGCGTTGGTTGTTAGCCTGCAGCAGCGCATTGGCCTTTTCGCGGTACTGCGTGCGCAGTTTGCTAATCATCCAAGGTGGGTGATCTGTCAAGGCCTGATCCGGGCCCAACCCTTTAGCACCCTGATCGTCGCGCTGCCGCTGAATTGATCGCAGAACACCGTTCACTAAACCGCTAGCCCAAGGTTTTCCCAAACGACGACAGGCCGCAACGCACTCGTTTACCGCCGCGTACTCGGCGGTTTCCATGTGACGCAGTTGATACGCTCCTACCAACAATAGGTGCTGTAAATCGAGATCTTTGGCTTTAATTGGCTTTTTAAGCAAAGCCTTGACGGTTTTGCTTAGGGACAGATAATGACGGCTGGTGCCATAGAGAAGCTCTCGCTGCAGCGGAGATTCAAGCCATTGAGGACGGTGGATGCGCAGCCATTCAATCGTCCTGCCGTGTTTGATGATCTGGCTTAGCGCCCTGGCGACGGCCAGTCGCTCGTTGCCGGCGGTAGATTTAGCGGTCGGGTTGGGTGTAGCGGTCATGCAGGTTGGCCAGCGGTAAATACTCTGCCCGGGGAGAAGACATCCGCGTAGCCATTACGCGCAGCAGCGGCATGCATCGCCGCCCCCTTGCCGCGGTTAATTCTTAGTCGTTCCACTTCGAGGCAGCCGTTGCCGCACGCAACCACAAGGCGTTTTTTTCCCACGTCCAGCTGCGTGCCCGCAGCCACCGGCAGGTTGTTGGCTGTGGGCGGCAGCGCTTTGGCTTTGAGTATCTGTATTTGCACGCCGTCTAGTTGAGTTTGG
This sequence comes from uncultured Pseudomonadales bacterium, assembly GCA_964635835.1. Taxonomy (GTDB): domain Bacteria; phylum Pseudomonadota; class Gammaproteobacteria; order Pseudomonadales; family Azotimanducaceae; genus UBA4421. Next base: position 3,128 of record CAZWQK010000045.1, on the reverse strand, counting down.
GCCGGCATCCGGTGTGACAGAGCCCACACCTGGCGGGCAATCTGGTCGGCGCTATTGCGCCAATCTATGACCCGGTCTGCCGGCGTCAGCTTGTGGGCATAGCAAATACCCTCATCACTTTGTGGCACCGGTGTTTCTGGCAGACGACCCAGTACCTCAATGAGAAGCTCGGCCCCGAGGCCTGCGAGACGGTGCTCTAAAGCCAGTACATCTTCACTGTCCGCGATAGTCACGGCTTGACTGGCGTAAACCGGCCCCGTGTCTAGCCCCTCTTCCATTTGCATGATGGCTACGCCGGTTTGTTGATCTCCGGCCATGACGGCGCGTTCGATGGGGGCAGCGCCGCGCCAGCGCGGCAGCAGTGATGCATGGACATTAATGCAGCCATGGGTGGGGATAGAAAGCACTTCCGGGGGCAAGAGCAATCCATACGCTGCTACCACCAAAACGTCGGGCCGGACCTGTTGCAGTGCTGCTTGAGTATCTGTGTGACGTAACGTTGTAGGTTGCAATACCGGTAATTCTACATTCGTCGCTAGGGTTTTAACGGGATTGGCCGTGGTCTTGCGGCCCCGACCTGTGGGACGATCGGGTTGAGTAAGTACTAACTTAGCTGGAAAGGGCGATTCTTGAAGCCGCGCTAAAATCACGGCCGCAAACTCTGGGCTCCCAGCGAAGGCGACGGTCTTCATCTCAGTGCGCTCGCGAACTCGAGCGAGTCCGCAGCTTCTTGGTGATGCGTCCGCGTTTGAGGCTCGATAGGTAGTCGACGAACAGCTTGCCCTCCAGGTGATCACACTCATGCTGAATGCAAATGGAGAGCATGCCTTGAGCGGTGAACTCGATTGGGTTGCCAGCTATATCTTGGGCCTGGACGTCAACGTGCTGGAAACGCTCGACCACGTCATACACATCGGGTACCGATAAACAGCCTTCCTCGCCTTTAACGCGATCGCCATAGGGCGCAAGCTTGGGGTTAACCAGAATGTGGGGTTGGTTTTTTTCCTCGCTGACGTCGACCACGATAAGGCGCTTGTGAACGTTAACCTGGGTTGCTGCAAGCCCAATGCCCGGTGCCGCGTACATGGTTTGCAACAGGTTTTCCGAGAAGACCCGGAGTTGATCATCGAATACCTCGACGGGTGTTGCTTTAGTCCTGAGCCTGGGATCTGGGTGGTGCAAAATTCTTAATAAAGGCATAAGGAATTGGCGTAATGCAGGCAATAAAGGTGGGGAGTATACCCGTTAGCCGGCAAAACACTTACCGCCATTGACGTCAAAAACCGCTGATTCTGACGGTATTCCGCGTTACACAACCGGTTCATCGTTAACCCTTGGGCAGCCTGGTGCAGATTAGTGATTCAACTCGACGGCTTTGCAGCTTGCTGGCGGCTTGGCCTCGTCAAAGATTATTTCGTTGGCTGGCTGATCAGGCTTCTCCCATCGACGCGTTGGCCACTAAGGCGCAACCGCCGAAGCATTGGCAGCGCAAAACCCCCAACGATAAATTTGCCGACGCGAATAAATTGCCGCTGGGCTTTCGAGGTTTCCACCACCGCGCGGTGGGCATTTTTGACGTTCATTATCCTGAGGCTCTAAGAAACATACCGGATCCGCCGCTGGTGCTGTTTTGTCTCGGTGACCTGGGCGTTCTCGATGGGCCCTGTGTGTCGGTAGTAGGAGCGCGTCGCTGTACAACCATGGGTAAGGCGGTTGCACAAAGCATGTCTGCAGAACTGGCCGGTGCTGGCTGCTGTATTGTCAGCGGTCTGGCACTGGGTATCGACACCGCCGCCCACAAAGGCGCGCTCAACGCTGCTGGCAATAGCTCGGTTCCCGATCCGGGCATGCAAGCTCATGGGGAAATCATCAAAGCCGCTGCGATACCCGCCCGTTCGGTCAAAACCGCTGCTGTGTTGGGCTCAGGATTTGGCTGGCTCTACCCTAAACAAAACCGCGGGCTGGCCACCACGATCCTAAATGCCGGCGGACTGATTTTGTCTGAGTACCCAGGTGACATGCAGCCAAGGCCCTATCAATTTCCGGAACGTAACCGCCTAATTAGCGGGCTGTCTTCTGCCACGGTTCTAGTGGAGGCTACAGAACAAAGCGGTTCGCTGATAACAGCACGCCTGGCGTTGGAACAAGGCCGGGACGTTTGTGCAGTGCCAGGACCGCCAACCAGTCCGGTGTCCAGAGGGTGCCACCGATTGATTCGCCAGGGCGCCGCACTCGTGACCTGCGCTCAAGACGTGTTGGAAGAGCTGGGTTTACCGCACCCAGAGCCAGCAACCTATAGCACGCCTGAGCTGACTCGATCTGAGACTAGCAACGGGTTCGAGGCACAGCGCCCGAATGATTCGACGCTATCAACGCCGGCCGCCAAGGTATACGAAGTTTTGGCTGGGCAACCTGTGCAGTTTGACGCCGTTGCTGAGCTCACTGGATTGTCAGCCCAACAAGTCAGCCAGAGCTTGGTTGAACTCCAGCTGGTTGGATTTGTCCGACAGGGGGCTGACGGGTATATTCGCGTGCCCTAACACAAATGGAGATCAACATGAGCTGGGTTGCCGTACTAATGGGTTCTGAGTCGGATTGGCCGGTCATGCAATCAACGACGTCGATGCTGGAGACGTTGGGTATTAAATTCGAAGTCAAAGTAACCAGCGCTCATCGCACACCAGCGGGCACCCAAGCCTATGTTCAGGATGCTGAAGAGCGGGGATGCCGGGTCTTCGTTTGTGCGGCGGGTATGGCCGCGCATCTTGCAGGTGCCGTTGCCGCCCACACTCAGCGGCCGGTCATTGGCGTGCCAATCGATAGCGGGCCACTGCAGGGTTTCGATGCTCTGCTCTCGACCGTGCAAATGCCCGGTGGCATTCCAGTTGCGACGGTAGCCGTGGGTAAGGCCGGTGCGAAAAACGCGGCGTATTTGGCTGCACAAATCCTTGCTGTGGCCGACGACGCCCTGCACCAGGTCGTGGTGAAGGATCGCAGCGATAATCGAGAAAAAGTCGAAGCGCAAAACGAATCCGTACAGAGCTCTTTGAAGTCGTGACATCCCCGGGTGACGCCGCGGCCTGTGTAGCGGCGGGGCAGTGTGATGTTGCCCTGGGCTCTGATACCGG
>CAZWQK010000044.1:6161-9752 GCA_964635835.1 uncultured Pseudomonadales bacterium | reverse complement strand
AATACCGTAAAGCCTTCCTTGAGGCTGAGCTGAAACCAATCCCGACAGGTTACGCGATTGCCTGACCAATTGTGGAAATACTCGTGAGCCACCACTGCCTCAACCCGCTGATAGGCATCGTCAGTAGCGGTATCCGGCGAGGCCAACACGCAGGAGGTATTAAAAATGTTCAGGCCTTTGTTCTCCATGGCCCCCATGTTGAAATCTTCCACCGCAACGATCATGAAAATATCCAGATCGTATTCCCGGCCAAAGGCCTCCTCATCCCAGCGCATGGACCGTTTGAGTACGTCCATGGCGTAGTCGCATTGATTGATGTTGTGAGGCTCAGAAAAGATCTGCAGCTTCACTTCACGACCACTCATAGTGGTAAAGCTGTCCTCCACCACCGCCAGGTTTCCCGCCACCAGGGCAAACAAATAGCTGGGCTTAGGAAAAGGGTCGCGCCAGGTCGCCTGCTTGCGGCCATCGGCCAGGAGCGTTTCCTCAATAAGGTTGCCGTTGGAGAGCAAATTTGGATACAGCTGCGCATCCGCCAGGATCGTGGTCGTGAATTTCGCCAAAACGTCCGGGCGGTCCTGATAATAGGTGATCTTGCGAAATCCCTCGGCCTCACACTGGGTGCAGTACATGCTGCTGGATCGGTACAAACCTTCCAGCGCGGTGTTGTTCTCGGGCACGATGGTGTTCACGATTTGGATTTGATGCTGTTCGCCCAGCCCGAAAATTTTCAGGCCGCGATCCGACACTTCAAATTCATTGCTGCTCAGCGCGCGGCTGTCAACGGCCACGGACACCAGTTCCAGTTCTTCCCCAAGCAGCTCCAAAGTGTCACCACTGGTCGCTAGACGTTGAACTTGAAGGCTGGTGGACACCGTGGTCAGTCCGTCACGAATATCAAAGTGCAGCTGCACGTCGGTGGTGGTGTAAGCCGGGGGCTGATAGTCGGCGAGAAATATAGCCTTAGATTTTTCGTTAGAAGTCGAGGATGTCTTGTTAGATGCGCTGGACATGAACGTTTCCGGGGTTAAAAGCGACAGTTTACTACAGCAGTCTTGCTCCTGGCAGGATCGGATCCGCCGTAAATCTCGACCATCTTTGAACCGCACGTCAATGCCTTTAGCGATAGTTTTAAAAGCAATACCGAACAAAACCTGTCAACGCGGCGGGAAGCTGTCAGCGCCTCCACCAGTGGCAGGAATGCGCGCAAAGCGCTAGGGTTCTTTCCCAAGAAAACGAGAAGTTAGGCCACCCAATGCTGCAGGCTGTAGACAAAGAAGTATTAGACCAAGTCAATGCTTGGCTAACCGACGGTGTTGCCTGCTGGTTAGCCACGGTGGTCAAAACCTGGGGTTCCTCACCGCGCCCGGTGGGTTCTCTGCTCACCTGCAATGAACAGGGCGTAGTGATCGGCTCGCTTTCCGGTGGCTGCGTCGAAGATGACTTGCTGGAAAAACTCACTGTCGGAGAACTGGCAACCCAGGGTCCAGAATTCTTTCAGTACGGGATAACGGCTGAAGAAACGGAGAAGCTTGGGCTGCCCTGCGGCGGGCATCTTTACATCGTGGTGGAACCCGTGAAACCTACCGGGGAAAATCACGCGCACTTTCAGCAGCTGTCCGCCGCGCTGGCCCAGCGCCAAAGCGTAAAACGCGTGGTAGAGCTCGCCGAGCAGAGAACGTCCATTGTTACCCCCAGTGAACCCGCCCCCTTAGTCTGGGACCCAGAGCGACAGCGACTAGAACACACCTATGGACCCGCACACCAACTCTTTATCATTGGCTCTGGCATGGTCAGCGCCTACCTCGCGCAAATGGCGCTAAGCCTTGATTACGAGATTACCGTTTGTGATCCCAGAGAGGATTTGCTCAAGCAGTTCGCCGTTGCGGGCGTGCGCAAAATTGCCGACCTGCCCGATGATGCAGTACGGGCCCACGCTAACGACCCGGCAACTGCCATCGTTGCCCTCACCCACGATCCTCGGATTGACGACATGGGACTTATGGAAGCCCTGGGTACCGAAGCCTTTTACATTGGCGCCATGGGCTCCAGCCGAACCTCTGCCGCCCGACGCGAACGCTTGTTAGCCCTTGACGTGGACCCCGCCGACATTGAACGGCTGCATGCGCCCATTGGCTTGCCCATCGGCAGCAAAACCCCTCCAGAGATTGCCATCGCGATCTTGGCAGAGATCACTGCTGTGCGAAAAAACCAGGCTGTTGCTGCAGTGCAGCGGGTTGCTGCTCTTGCCTGACATCGTTTGCTACGGTCAGAGCGCCACCGGCGGCGAATGAGCAGGTGGAAATTGGCGCTATCATTTTGGCCGCCGGCTTCGGCAAGCGTTTCGGCAGTGATAAGAGACTGGCACCGCTGAACGGCAAAACCGTAGCGGAGACAACGGTCCAAACCTACCTCTCGGTATTTTCTAACCTCAGGGTCGTGTTACGAACCGAAGATGAGGAACTGGCAGATCGCCTGCCCGCACAGGCAGAACGAATATTTACCGACCAGGCTCACCTTGGGATGGGGCATTCCCTGGCGGCGGCGATTCCGGGCCTCAATTGGCATTGGGCCTTTGTCGGTTTAGCCGACATGCCCTTTGTCGTGCCGCTAACCCTGCAACAACTCGTCAGCGCCGCTGGCGTGACTAAAAAGACAATCCTGCGCCCCCAATTCGGCCCCAAGCAAACGCCATCGGCTGGCGACGCACCTCACGGCCATCCTATTGGGTTTCATCGAACGCTGTTCCCGGCGCTTGCTGACCTAACCGGAGACCGTGGCGCCCGGGACCTGCTCAAGGCCCGTTTTGACGAGATTCAGGATATCCCGCTAGCCGACCCCGGTATTTTGCGCGACATCGATCACGTAACCGATTTGCAGTCCTAGCTCACCGGCTGTCCACCAAGCCGACTGGCCCAGTCCAGCTTGGAGCGACAGGCCTCGTAGAAACTGTGGTCCGAGGGATACAGGAGCTTAAGCTGGTTGGGATGTTTTTGAATCTGAATCTCATCGCCGATTTCAAAACGAATCTGCACTTGAGAATCACAGCTGATCTGAGGTGGCGTGCCCGGATCCTCCAAAAGCTTTAAGCGCAATACTTGGTCGCCGGGCACCACCAGCGGCCGTGAGGTTAGGGTATGCGGAAACATGGGCACAACCACCAAGGCATCAAGACCCGGGTGCATGATCGGCCCTCCGGCAGAGAGCGCGTACGCAGTGGATCCTGTTGGGCTGGCAACAATAAGGCCATCTGAGCGCTGGTCGTAGACAAATTCGTCATCCAGCCAAAGCGCAAACTCCATCATGCCCATAACGCCACCGGGGCTTACCACCACGTCGTTTAGCGCACTTTGTTCGGCAATTACCTTGCCATGGCGAAGTACTGACGCCTGCAGCAAAAAGTGGTCCTCAACCCCGTATTGGCCAGACAGTATTTCGGCGAACTTGGTATCGATTTGATCCGGTGAAATAGCCGCCAAGAACCCCAGTCCGCCTCGGTTAACACCCACCACGGGAACACCGGACGCCGCCATTTCGCGCCCAAACCCAAGCAAACTGCCATCTCCGCCAACGACAATGACCAGATCTACA
>CAZWQK010000044.1:0-6151 GCA_964635835.1 uncultured Pseudomonadales bacterium | reverse complement strand
ACAGCATCGCCCATAGCATCGTTACTACAGCTGCGCCGAGCCCGCCCATCCGGAGCCTCAGTGGGCAGTACGGCTAGCGTTTGCTCGCCGAACAAAACGCCCACGCCTTGGGTCTGCATAAACGCCTCTACCGCAGCAACGCTGGCCATAATTGCAGGCGTGTAGCGGCGTATGACGATGGCAACGGTGTTAATGGATATGCTCACGTAAACTCCACAGCTTGGGCACGCAGATGCTCGTTAAATATCGGGATGGTTCAGATGCGGCACCCTACACAAGGCCACGCCCCCCCACAATGGGGGAATTAGCCGATCCAATTGGCGGCCCTTGGCACCACAGGCGCGTAGCTGCTAACCTCCTCCGCCCCTGACGATGTGGTTAGCGCTTGTTTCGACCTCATGGGTTGCGCATCGCCAGTCCAACACTTTGCCAATCCAACACATTGCGAGGGGGTTTGAGCATGACAGCAAAAATTAGTCCATCCACCTTGGAACATCGTTTTCAAGAAATCATGCGGGATCAACAGGCGGATCCTCTGGCGCAACTGCACCGTCTTGAAGACCTCTGGCCGGTTATGCGCGAAGAAGCTCAGCGCAAGGCTGTGGAAGAGCCAATTTTGGGCAGCTATTTCCATGCCACCGTCTTGAATCACAAAACTTTCGGCGACGCCTTAAGCTTTCGTTTGGCCAGTAAGCTCGACAATCCAATGCTGCCCACCATGCTGATTCGGGACGTTATCGCTGAGGCGACGGCAGCGGATGGAGACATTTTGAATGCGGCGGAAATTGACATTATCGCCAATTTCACGCGGGATCCTGCCTGTCGGGATCTATCCAGCGCGTTCTTGTTTTTTAAGGGCTATCACGCCCTCCAGGCGCACCGGATAGCCCACTGGCTGTGGCAAGAAAATCGCCACACGCTGGCCCAGTTCTTCCAAAACCAAATCAGCGTGACCCTGGGAGTCGACATTCATCCTGCGGCGAGAATCGGCAGCGGTATCATGTTCGACCACGCCACCGGTATCGTGATTGGTGAGACCGCGGTGATTGAAGATGACGTCTCGATGCTGCATTCGGTGACGCTAGGCGGCACAGGAAAAAACGGCGGTGATCGTCACCCGAAAATTCGCAAAGGCGTGTTGCTCTCTGCTGGCTGCAAGGTCATTGGCAACATTGAGATTGGCCAGAACGCCAAGGTGGGCGCTGGTAGCGTTGTGCTGGAAGATGTGCCCGCTAACGTCACCGTGGCGGGTGTCCCGGCTCGCATCGTTGGTGAAGTCGCCAGTGCCGCCGTACCTGCTCACACGATGACCTAGCACTCTGGAGCAATCAGTGAGGGGCCATCAGTGAGTAGCGAACTTGACTTTCGCCCGCTTAATGATTGCTTGCATGGTTTCAACGCTCTGGGCCCCGGGTAATAGGTAGCTCCCGCCCATAACGTAACCCGGCACGCCGGAGACTCCGAGATCCGTGGCACGTTCCAGCTGCCGATGCGTTTCAGCATTCAAGTCCGTCCCAACCTCACCGCTACCATTCAGAACGCCATCCAACTGCTCTGAATTCGGCCCGTAGGGTTGCGCCAGTTCCCGCAGCACTGCTGGATTACCCACATCCAGGCCCTGGCAAAAATAAGCTAGAAATAAGGTTTCAACGAGTTCGTGCTGGGACCGCCAACCCCTGTGTAAGTAGACCCATTCCACCAGTCGGTGGGCTGGGAGCGTATTTGGTGTGCGCTGGATCAGTTCGTAGCGCAGGCCAATACCCTCTGCCTCCGCCTCGGCCAGAATCGTCGCTGGCACCCGGCCTTTATCGCCGCGCGGCCCGTATCGACGGCGCAACAGCTCGCCGCGATCTACGCCCTCGGGTGGCAGATTCGGATACAGTAAATAAGGTCGCCAGCGCAGACTCACTTCTGGATCTGTCATGCTGGGGTTTTCCGGTAGCTTTAGCGCCGCATCTAAACGCCGCTTGCCGATAAAACACCATGGACAGATGGCGTCAGAAAAGATTTCTATTTCCAGCACTGGCCAACTCCCTCATTTATGGGCTCGGCAATAGGTCGCCAGCCTATTACCGCTGTTGAGTTTAGACCCCAAGCCCAACAATTGCGGTGGAAACTTGCAACCGTGTTTGCCATTCTCTGGGTCACGATGGCTATGTTATCACCGACGGGCAAATCTCCATGTGGTTGACCTCTAAAACGCTGCTGCTGCTTGCCGGTGGGGTTTGTACAGTGCTTGGTTTCGTGGGTCTGGCGATTCCATTTATGCCCGGATTCGTTTTTTTTGCCATCGCAGTTCTTTGCTTTTCGTCAGCATCACCTAGCCTGCATCGAAAATTAATGGCTGTTCCCCAAGTCAATCGTTTCCTCAGCGGTGTGCAAGAAAGCCGTCACCTGCCGCTTAATCAACGGTTGCGTCATGGCCTCAAACAGGCAGCGCTACTGCTGACCGGAACAAAACATGATTGAGTCTCGGATAGCCGTCATGGGCGCGCTGGCCTACGATCAAATCGCGAGAACCGACAAGGTCTTCGGGCCTAACGGCCCGGGCCTTAATTGCAAAGTTACCGCCCAGCAAGAATTTTTCGGCGGCTGCGCAGGCAACATTGCCTACGGACTCGCCCAGCAACAAACGCCGGGGGTAGTCGTCTCAAGCGCTGGGGGGGAGGACTTTCGGCGCTATGCCCAGCATTTGGACCTGGACCTCAGCGGCATCCTGGTGATTTCCGGCACCCAATGTGCCCGGGCAACCATCATTACCGACCCTGAAGGCCAGCAATTCACGGCGTTTGCGCCGGGGCCCCAAATCGACCCAGACACTTGGCAAGTGCATTTGCACAACCAGCCCTTGGACGCTTTATCCGTTTTTGTTTGCGCTCCATTTCCCCAAGAGCTAATGAGCCTTGCGCTCCGCGAAGCGCGGCGGCGCAACCCCGAGATCCTGACGGTTTGGATGCCGGGCCAATACGCTGACAATTTGGATTCCCAGACCCTGGTGACCTGCGCCGCGCTCAGTGATGTCATCATCGGCAATAATCATGAAATAGGCCACATTCGCAGCATTGCGCCGCAGAGTCTGAATAACCGGGTAAGTATTGAAACCAATGGGCCGCGACCCGTTCGAGCTTTGCTGCCTGACGGCAGTCAGCGCACGCTGCCGGTACCCGCGGCCAAGCACGTGGACCCCACCGGGTGCGGTGATGCCTTCGCTGCGGGCATTCTGCCCGAACTACTGGTGGCGCTGGACAAGGCTGGAAAAGGCGATTGGTACAAAAACATTAACAGCATCATTCGCGCAGGCAACCGACAGGCAGCTCAATGCCTGGCCCGGCAAGGTTCACAAACCTACGAACTGGGTACCGATTCATGAACGGATTGAACTGGTTGGACCGAGTTCCCAGGATTTCTCTGGGACACGGCCCAACGCCGCTGGAGCCCCTCCAGCGCTTAAGCCAAGAACTTGGCGGGCCAAATATTTGGCTAAAACGCGACGATTGCACGGGACTGGCTACGGGGGGCAACAAGACCCGCAAACTCGAATACCTGATGGCGGATGCTCTGGATCAGGATGCCACCTGTATTGTGACTTATGGTGCGATTCAATCTAATCACGCGCGCCAAACTGCGGCGGCTTGCGCCAAGCTTGGCCTACCCTGCCATTTGCTGCTAAGTCAGCGTGTTGAATGGCCCTACGAGAGCTATCAACGTCAGGGTAACGTGCTGCTGGATAAATTGCTGGGCGCCGTCGTGCACACCGGTACTGTCGACGATGCCGACACGGTTCGCAACGATCTACTGGAAAAGCTGCGCAGCGATGGGCATCGGGTTTATGAAATTCCCGCCGGCGGCTCCAGTGCTATTGGCGCTCTGGGTTACACCCGGTGCCTCCAAGAACTGGCGAGCCAATGCGAGGATCAAGGCGTGAGAGCGGACCTTATCATCCATGCATCGGCCAGTGCGGGCACGCAAACAGGTTTGGTCTTTGGGCGCAGCGCCTTGGGCATGAGCACGGATATTTTGGGTATCAACGTATTCCACCCGGATCCGCAAACCTTGAAAGATCGGGTCGTATCTCTTGCCAACAAAATGACTCAGCGCTGGCCGGGTGTCGAATTGCAATTGCCCTTTGACGTGCAAATCAACCATGCCTATTTCGGCGACGGCTACGGGCAACCCACCAACGCCTGTATTGGGGCTATCAGAATGGCTGCCCAGCTGGAGGGCCTGCTTTTTGATCCGGTGTATTCCGGCAAGGCCCTGGCCGCCCTAATCGATCAAATCAACTTGGGCAACCTAAACCATTTAGACGACGTAATTTTGATCCACACTGGCGGCAGCGCCAGCCTCAGCGCCTACGTGGATGCATTTTCGTCCTAGCCGACAAACATGCCCCCGTTGGGAAACAGGGTTTGACCGTTGAAGTAGCTTGATTCGGCGCTGGCCAAAAACAGCGCGGTACTGGCAATTTCGTGGGCCTGACCCATGCGCTGCATAGGCGTCATCGACATCACCGTTTCCATCCATTCCGGCGACTGACGAATATTTGCCGTCATCGGCGTCTCGATAAAACCCGGACCGATGGCGTTTACGCGGATATTGCTGGTGCTGTACTCAGCAGCGACAGCCTGGGTCAGCATGATGACGGCAGCTTTAGAGACGCAGTAGTCCGATGCCCCAGGCAAAGGGCGACGCCCGGCGATGGAGGCAATGTTGACAATGGTGCCGTGGGTTTGCTTTGCCAACATGTGCCGGATCGCGATCTGATTGGTCAGCATCACGCCCGTTACGTTAACCGCCATGACCTTTTCCCAATCCGCCAATTCGCGATTGTGGAACATACGCTCCTCAGGGTCGGCTTCGACTTCACTAACCTCGCCACTGACATATCCAGAGGATGAAACCCCCGCCGCCGCCAATACGGTATCCACCCGCCCGAACCGCTCCACTACCTCGGCAAACAGCGCCTCCTGACTGGCTTGTGAGGTCACATCTACCTGAACAAACTCGACGTGCCCGCCCTCTGCCGAGATTTCCGCTGCTGCTTTGGCGCCGCGCTCAGCGTTGATGTCTGCCACAACAACTTGCGCCCCTTCTGCCGCATAGCGAAGGGCGCTGGCTCGTCCGAGACCGCTGATACCGCCGGTAATTACTGCTACTTTGTCTGTTAGTGCTCCCATCCTGTGTCCCTCTACCTGTCATCTGTCTGTAGTCTTGTCTGTGGTCTTGTCCGTCGCCTTTTCGGTTTCGCTGTTTCTATCGGTGTTTTGCCTTGATGCAGGAGCGTTCTTGGCCAATTGCTGAGGCTTACGGGGTTAGCGCTGAGGCGGCCTCTAGAGCTGTGGCCAAACCGGGGTATCGGGGCTGGTCAATGGCAATTTGATTGACGATGGCCCCACGCAGGTGGTCTGCCAAACCCGGCGTCTCCAGCGCCATGCTGCCATCACGCAGCTGTTTTACCAACGACCAGCGAAGGCTTTGCAGTTGGTCTGCATCGCTGTTGCACAAGGCTCGCAAGCGCTGAATTTCAGCCTTAGCCGCAGCGCTGCCTAAGGCCATCTCACGCTCTACAATTTCCAGGGAGTTGCTGGCTACCCGGGCTAAAAACTGCGTGCGCCCCTGGGTTTCGCTCATCACCTGCTCGCGGAGAAATGTCACCACGCTACTCAACAGTTCATCAGCCCGAGGCATGTCAACGAGGCCTGTATGGTCATCACCTGACACCAATACTACGGGGCCTGGGATCAACAGATTAACGCAATCCACCTGGCACTCGGAGGAGCGCCGGCCAATGCCAGGCCGTTCCACGCTCTGATCTGGTCCGTTACGGAAGTGCTCTGCCATGCCCAGGCACCCAACCGCCCACCAGAACGAGCCGAAAACCTGCCAAAACTTCACCGCTTCTCGGTCCACTGGTTGGCCTGATACGGATTCGTAACCGGCGAAAAAATCCTCCGCTTGACCAAAACCACCCACGGGTAAGTAGGCACGGCCGAAACGCCAGGAGTGACACAACATCCAGCCCAAATCACGCATGGGGTCGCCGATGTGGGCTACTTCCCAATCCAATACCGCCACCATGCCCGAGGCGTCTACCATGACGTTGCCATTGCGATAGTCGTTGTGCACCAGGCTCGGCGTGTAGCTCTTTGGC
>CAZWQK010000043.1:0-9762 GCA_964635835.1 uncultured Pseudomonadales bacterium | reverse complement strand
ATGGCACCTTAAGCCGCGCCCAGGTGATGCAGCCGGCAATAGACCTGGCGGCCAAAGGAATTCTGCTGGATCGGGACATGGCTGAGGGGTTCGCTCGCCGAGCCGAGGATTTCGCCAAACATCCTGCCAGCCGTGAAATTTTTAGCAAAGAGGGACAGCCCTACCAGATTGGCGACCGCTGGATTCAACGGGACTTGGCGGCGGTGCTGGAACGGATTAAGAAAAAAGGCAAAGCCGGTTTTTATGCGGGCGAGACGGCTGACTTATTGGTTGCCGAGATGCAGCGCGGCGGCGGCTTGATAAGCCACGAGGATCTGCAATCCTACCGCTCGGTTTGGCGGCAGCCCATCCGCGGCACCTATCGAGGCCATGAAATTATCTCTATGCCGCCGCCTTCTTCCGGCGGGATATTGCTGGTGCAAATGCTGAATATGCTGGAGGCCCACGACCTGGCCGCCATGGGTTATGGCAGCGCTCAGGCGATTCATACCATGGTCGAAGCCGAGCGACGGGCCTATGCCGACCGGGCGCAACATCTCGGAGACATGGACTTTTACCCGGTGCCCGTAGATCAGTTGATCGACAAACGATATGCCAAGGCGCGATTTGCCGACTTCGATCCTGAACGAGCCGGGGTCAGCGAAAATGTGGAAGCCGGGCAAGTGCCTTTTGAGAGTATGGAGACAACCCACGCTTCCATTATGGACGCCAAGGGCAACGCTGTGGCTTATACCACCACCCTCAACCTCTCCTACGGCAGTAAAATTGTCGTAGACGGGGCGGGCTTTTTGCTGAACAACGAAATGGATGACTTCTCGGTTAAGGAGAATGTCGCCAACTACTACGGCGTGATCGGGCGAGAAGCCAATGCCATCGAGCCGGGCAAGCGTATGCTGAGTTCAATGACCCCAACCATTGTGATCAAGGACGATAAACCGTTACTAGTGACCGGATCCCCCGGTGGTAGCGCAATCATAACCACCACCATGCAGGTCATAATCAACGTCATTGATCATCAGATGAGTCTTTCGGACGCGGTATCCAGTCCGAGATTCCACCACCAGTGGCTGCCAGATCGGGTCATCGTCGAGCCCTTTGCTTTGTCCCCGGATACTCGAGCGGTGCTGGAGGGTATGGGCCATAGCCAACTGATTGATCTGGGGGATAGCTTTGCGTTGGGCGATGCGAACTCCATTCTGCGAACGCAGCGCGGCATTGAGGGTATGGCGGATCCTCGCAATGCCGGCACTGCGGTGGGTGTGCGTCGCTAAGCGCCGATCCCCAGCAGCGGCCTAGGGCCTGATTTCCTCTGCCGGCGAACCGGTCTCTACTGGACCAAGGCGCAGCAGATGAGCGTCGATGCGATGTGTAATGGTGAATTCGGGCTCGGCAATCTCTCTCAGCAGGGCCTCGTGTTCAGCGTCGAACGCTGCAACCTGTTTGCTATCCAAGGTAGCGCCAATACCTCGTGAGGCTCGAATGCGGTCCATCCAGGAGTCACGGGTAAAAGGGCTGGCCTCGTCATAGTAAAAATATCCGCAATAATGGAGTGTCGGCGATAAACCCGGGTATCTAGGGCTGGTGGTGCCCCGGTAACCAGCGCCCTGCCAATTCGGGTTGTGCTGCCGAATAAGATCCTCGCTGGCCTTGGCTACCGGGTCTACCGCTGGCAGCCAAGAGAAATGGGAAATGACCAAAGTGCCCGTGGGCTTCAGCCATTGCTGAAGCTTTTTGTCATGGCCTGGGTATCAAAATACAAAAAGCATTGGTTAGCCGTGACCACGTCTAAACTGTCATCCTCGGCTCGGGTGTGTTCGGCTGCGGCGGTTTGCCAGCTAATGCTCAGTCCTTGGTCCTCGGCTAGTGTCTGAGCCATCTTGATCTGTTTTGCCGCGATATCGCTGGCAGCAACTTCACATCCCTGCTGGGCGAAGGTACGGGCAATGACTCCCGTACCGGTGCCGAGATCCAGGGTGCGCTGGCCAGGCAAACCAATACCCAAGGCCTGTAAACGCCGATAGAAACTGGGCGGCGGTCCAGGTCGGTGGGTGGCATAGTCCTTGGCGGTTTTGCCCCAGTCTATTCGCTCATCTTGTTCCGAAGTGATGCCGTACATGGTCGTTTCTTGTTGTCAGGGTTGTGGTCAATCCGCTCTCTGGGCGCTCTCTGGTGCGTGTAAGCGCAACTCAGAACTTTGCTGTTGACGTTAGTCGATGTCTACAGGGGTAGGGGCTGTGGATGACAAATGGTAGCCGCCAGCGGATCGGCGGCTACACTTTGGGATTCGGCTACCAAAAACTCTACATCAAGGTCCAACTAGCGTAGAATTCGCGCCTCGCTGGCGCCCTGCATACGCCAGTTTTCATCGATTTTTAAGGAGAAAAAGATCGTGCTAGACGCCTATCGAGCCCACGTACAAGAACGCGCTGAACTGGGAATTCCGCCAAAGCCATTGGATCCTGAGTGGACTGCCGAACTGGTGGAACTGCTGAAGGCGCCTCCCGCCGGAGAAGAAGAGTTTCTGTTGGACTTAATCGCCAATCGAGTGCCACCGGGCGTGGACGAGGCTGCCTACGTCAAAGCCGGCTTTTTAAGCGCCATCGTAACTGGCGAAGCCAGTTCACCCCTGATTGACGCCGCTGCAGCGGTCAAGCTGCTGGGCAATATGCATGGCGGCTACAACGTGGCCACACTGGTGAATTTGCTGGACAACGACGCGCTGGCCGGACTTGCGGCGGAAGAACTCAAGGGCACTATTTTGGTGTTCGATGCGTTTCACGACGTGGCGGCAAAAGCCGACGCTGGCAATGCTTACGCCAAGGCCATTATGCAGTCCTGGGCCGATGCCGAGTGGTTCACCTCCAACGACTCGGTGCCCGAAAGTATTAAGTGCGTGGTGTTCAAGGTCACCGGCGAGACGAATACGGACGATCTTTCCCCAGCCCAAGACGCATGGTCACGTCCGGACATCCCTTTGCACGCTCGGGCCATGTACAAAATGCAGCGCGATGGCCTGACGCCAGAAGTGCAGGGTGAAGTAGGTCCCATGGAACAAATTAAGGCTCTGCAAGACAGCGGTATGCAGGTGGCCTTTGTGGGCGACGTTGTGGGCACAGGGTCGTCTCGTAAGTCGGCGACCAACTCCGTGCTGTGGTTCTTCGGCGAAGACATGCCTGGCGTGCCCAACAAGCGGTCAGGTGGTATTTGTATCGGCGACAAAGTAGCACCGATCTTCTTTAACACCATGGAAGACGCCGGCGCGCTGGTTTTTGAGGCTCCGGTAGAAAAACTGAGCTTTGGTGACGTGATCGAAATTCGCCCCTATGACGGCAAGATTCTCAGCGAGGGCGGGGACGTGCTGTCTGAGTTTGAATTTAAGTCCGACGTCATTTTGGACGAGGTTCAGGCCGACGGGCGTATTAACTTGATCGTTGGCCGAGGGCTCACGCAGCGGGCCCGCGAGCACATGGGCTTGCCCGCTTCGGACCTGTTCCGTCAGCCGGAAGCACCGGAAGCCTCGGACAAAGGCTATACCCTGGCACAAAAAATGGTGGGTAAGGCCTGCGGCGTGGAAGGGGTTCGCCCCGGCGCCTACTGCGAGCCAAAGATGACCACGGTGGGATCTCAAGATACGACTGGACCCATGACCCGGGACGAGTTGAAAGACCTCGCCTGCCTGGGCTTTTCCTCAGATCTCGTCATGCAGTCCTTTTGTCATACCGCGGCCTATCCCAAGCCGGTGGACATTGACACTCAGCACAGCCTGCCTGATTTCATTATGAACCGCGGCGGCGTATCCCTGCGCCCGGGCGACGGCATCATCCACAGCTGGCTGAATCGTATGCTGCTACCGGATACCGTTGGCACTGGCGGTGATTCACATACCCGCTTCCCCTTGGGTATTTCGTTCCCTGGCGGTTCCGGCTTGGTGGCTTTCGCTGCAGCCACCGGCGTCATGCCGCTGGATATGCCGGAATCTGTGCTGGTTCGCTTCAAAGGCGAAATGCAGCCGGGTATCACGCTGCGGGATTTGGTCCATGCGATTCCCTACTACGCCATTAAAGAAGGCTTGCTGACCGTTGAAAAGCAGAACAAGAAGAACATCTTCTCTGGCCGTATTCTGGAGATCGAAGGTCTCGACAAGCTGACGGTAGAGCAGGCCTTTGAACTGTCTGATGCATCAGCCGAACGCTCTGCGGCGGGCTGCACCATTAAGATGGCGGAGGATTCGGTTGCCGAGTATCTGCGCTCTAACTGCACGTTGCTGCGCTGGATGATCAGTCAAGGCTACGGAGACGTGCGTACTCTTGAGCGCCGAGTGCAAAAAATGGAGGAGTGGTTAGCCAATCCATCCTTGATGAGTGCTGATGCCGATGCGGAGTATGCGGCGGTAATCGAAATCGATTTGGCCGATATAAATGAACCCATCGTTTGCTGTCCTAACGACCCGGACGATGCCAAGCTGCTGTCCGAAGTCGCTGGCGAGAAGATCGACGAGATTTTCATCGGCTCCTGCATGACAAACATTGGCCACTTCCGCGCCGCGGGCAAACTGCTTGATAAGGCAGAAAATGTCGACGCGCGCTTCTGGATTTGCCCGCCCACGCGGATGGACGCCCATACCCTGATGGAAGAGGGCTACTACAACATTTATGGTCGCGTCGGTGCGCGTACCGAGATGCCCGGCTGCTCGCTCTGCATGGGTAACCAGGCCCGAGTGCTGGCCGGAGCCACGGTGATGTCCACGTCAACCCGCAACTTCCCCAACCGTTTGGGCGATGGCGCTGATGTCTATCTGGCGTCAGCGGAATTGTCGGCAGTGGGCGGTATTCTGGGTCGGCTGCCAACACCGGCGGAATATCTGGAGTACGCCAACAAGCTCGATTCCATGTCCGGTGAGATCTACCGCTACATGAACTTCGACCAAATCGAGTCGTTCCACAACGCGGCTGAAGAGGGCAAGTTAATTGCCGCTGAGCAAATTGTGGAGGTGTCCTAGGCCGGTTTTATGGGACTGGATTTGACGCAAAGAAAACGACCCTCCGGGGTCGTTTTTGATATGGACGGAACGCTTTTGGATACCGAAGGCCCCGCTCAGCTCGCTTTTTCCCGGGCTATTGAAGAGTTGGGCTTCGAGTTTGATGCGGCAACCTATGCTCTGTGTCTGGGCACGACATTTGCTGAAACCCAGGTGATCCTCGGCCAGCACTATGGCGGCGGTTTAGATATGCAGGCTCTGGGTGAGGCTTGGTCTGGTCAGTTTGTTGCTGCCAGTCAGGACAGCCCCATCCAGCTGCAGCCAGGGATAGGCGACTTGCTGACCTGCTTGTCCGACCTTGGAATTCCTATGGCGGTGGCCACTTCCAATCAGCGCGACATCTCAGAGGCGTCCTTGACCGACTGCGGTATTCGTCACCATTTCGCGCATCTCGTTTGCGTCGCCGATGTGCGCAACCCCAAGCCTGCACCGGATCCCTATTTGTTGGCGGCCGCGCGGCTAGGCGTGCAAGCAGTAGGCTGCTGGGCGCTGGAAGATTCGGATATTGGCACCCGGGCAGCGGTTCAATCTGGCATGCGCACTTTCCAAATACCCGATGCGAGGCCGCCCAGCGAGTCAGTGCTGGCTCTAGGGCACGAGGTGCTAACTCGGGCAGATGAGTTGCTGGCCCTGCTGTAAGGCAGTGGCTGAAAGGTGCACTGCGCGCCAAGGTGCCCGGTGCTGTGCAGATGCTTAGTCTGCTGACAGACCAGCGATTTGGGCGGGGGTAAGTTCAAGAGCCCGGGCTACGTGGTTAAAGAAGGTTACCTCATAATCGCTGACGCGATCGTCGGCATGAATTACTTCAAGCAGGGCGGCAAGAGTAGCGATGCGATCTTTAGAGGTCAGCTTGCGCGAACACTTGTGCAGATAGCGCTCGAATGGTGCTTTCTCGTAAAGACGCGAATTTGCAGCAACGCGAACGTTAGCGGCGGTGAATTTCTCGCCGGTGCGTTCTTGAAGCACTTCCCGAACCTTAGCAACCTCAACTGACTTGATGTTGGAGTCCGATGCAGTGGCGCGTGCCAGGGTCATTAACATGACTTCCTTGGACAGCTGCTTTTGCTCAGCGCGGGTCAATGCTGAACCGCCAAAAAGTTTTTTGATATGGGCGAGTTTAACAATGCTCATGGGGTTCTCTTTCCTCGTTGCGAACGGGCGGAGTATACCTAAAACTAGTTGACTTTTTGGTTTTGTCTCTACAGTTGAATGCTTGGTCGCAGGTTGTTGGCGTCGATGTTTGCAACAGCGAAGCAGTTAAATGCCGAGAGGTTTGGGGTTGCTTCAGTTAACAAGCCCGCAGAGTGCTACGGATTGCGTGCACTCTGAGGGCTCAGGTAAAAAGCGGTCGGACCAGCTTAGGAGGAGGGGGTGAATTTTCCTGCTTTCACCAGGGCATCTGCTTTGTCCTTGGAGAATGTGTTGACGTTTTGCATTCGCTCGAACGCTGGATCATTAGCACAAGCGTAGACCGCATGGGACTCTGTGCTTACCGCATCCTCTTCGTCCTTCCAGCAAACGGTATACACCTCATCTGCGGCGTAGCGCTTGCGCAGCATAACGAAGGCAGTCGCGGTTTCCGTTTCGCCATCCTCGGTTAGGGTCCCAGAGACTTTAAGACCGTAATCGGTAAACTCGTAGGTCAAACTCGCTGCGCTGATGCCGGAACCAACCACCGAGATCGATTTGGCTGCATCGTCATTGAGGGTAACGGCCACCCGGTCGATATCGCTGCCGTCAAAATACAGATCGTAGAAGGTCTTACCGACAAACTCCTTCTGGTCAAAGGCGATGGTTTGAGCACTGGCGGTAAACTCCAAAGCCTTGGCCTCAATTGGGCTTCTGGACAGGCTGGTAAAAAATTGACCGTCCTCTACCAATGCCGGTTGGCAAGGAAATTCGCCTTGGCGAACGTCAGAACCCTGTTTGATGCAACCAGTAATGATTTTGGAGTTCACCTCGCCGGTGGATCCAGCGGCGTAAACTACCGGGAGGGCCGGATCGTCGATGGGTCCGTTTTGCGTTGACTCGTCAGCCAATGTTCGAGACCAGGATGTCGGGGTGTGTACATAGAGTCCGTCCAGCAGGGTCAGCGTGGCGGCTTCAATTTTGGTAGTAAAATATGGAGAGCCCGTCAAAGGGAAAGGGTAAGGAATACTCCACGTTTCTGTGCCATCGTTTGGATTGGTCTTGGCCTCTCCTACCCTCCAGAACAAGCGCTCGTCGCCCTGATCCCATCGAGTTGTAAAGAAGTACGTATCGGTTGTTTGACTGAATGCTGCACCAACTAAAGACGCCAGTGCCGGTGTATTAGGCGGCATGTGGGCTCGAATGTTAAAGCGATCCGCGTAGGCCCCTCGCCGGACAGCAGCCTGCGTCAGCGCCGCATAGGCAGCATGGACGATTTTCTGTGTCGGGCCACGGGAACTGACGAGGATTTAGACCAAAGTCCTTACATCGCCAATCACTGGCAGCCTGAACTGATACAGCACTGGGTTGCAGGCACCTGCTATCGCTTTGCACCGGCCCACCGGACCAATACCGTGCAGCAAACCGCAGCCCTCATTGAGCACGGCTTCGGTGTCGGTATCTTGCCTGGGGCGGTGCTGCACTCTTGTAGCGGCGTTAGCATCATCGCACCGGTAGCCAAGGCCGCTATTTATGCGTTGCATCCCTTCGCCAGTCACGTGCCCGCCGGGGCGAGTCAGGGGCTGGCCGCGATTACCGAAGAGCTTGCTGCCATGCGCTCTTGAGACTTGCCGAGTAAGCAATAATCTCCCGCTGGGTCCTGTATCAGCATGATGGCCGCGAAGCGTCCTTGGCCGTTCTGCAACCCAAGGAATATGACGCCGTTTACTTGAGCGGGACGCTCCACCCGCCGACCCAGCCCATGAAAATTTGCGGCCAGCGACGGATTTTTCAGCGCCAAAAATGCGGTATTCTGAGCCGCAGATTTTTGACCAATCCAGCGGGTCCGATATGACACAGATGATTGAGCGTATTCCCTTTGGGAACACTAACCACCAAAGCAGCCGCGCAGTCTTCGGTGCGGCGGCGTTGGGGGCAATGAATCAGGAACGAGCAGACCGCACCATCGATCTAGCGGTAACCTGGGGGCTCAATCACTTCGATGTGGCGGCAAGCTACGGTGACGCGGAGCTGCGCCTGGCACCCTGGCTCAAACACAATCGGGATTCGATTTTTCTCGCTACGAAAACCGGCCATCGAACCTATCAAAAGGCTAAGGATCAACTCCATGCATCGCTGGATCGTATGCAGGTTGACCGAATTGATCTGATCCAAATGCATAATCTCACGCAGGCGGATCAATGGGAGACGGCCATGGGTCCCGGAGGTGCGCTGGAGGCTTTGGTGGAGGCCAAGGAACAGGGCCTGGTGCGATTTTTGGGCGTCACCGGCCACGGCACTTATGCCCCGGCCATGCACATGCAAAGTTTGGGGGCCTATGCCTTTGATTCGATTCTGGTGCCCTACAACTTCACCATGATGCAGCAGCCCCAGTATGCACAAGATTTCGAGGCGCTTTACGCCATGTGCCAGGCTCAGGGCGTCGCCATGCAAACCATCAAGGGCATTGCGGCCCGGCGCTGGCAAGACGGCGACGCGGCAAAGCGTTTTAGCTGGTACCGGCCCATAACCGACCCGGAGGCCATGAAGCGCGCTATCGATTTTGTCCTCGCTCGGGACAACCTGTTTATCAACACCAGCAGTGATGCAACATTGTTAGAGCCAGCGCTGCGCTGTATTGCGCAGCCGAGAGCAGAGGTCGATTTGGCGCTGCTGGCCGAGGACGCCCAGCGATTGGGTATTGAGCCCTTATTTGTTCGCGATGTGTCCGATGACGTTATTATCAGCGCGGGCTAGGTGCCGCGCACAAAGCAGTTTTTATTGGAAAGTTTTGAGGCCCAGATCATGGCAGTACAGGATCAATGGCAGGTTCGCCGGTTAGCAGGTTCGTTGGGAGCGGAGATTACCGGCCCGGACCTGAACGAGATTGCCGCGGGCGATCAATACGGCATCGACGCGGTAAAGGCTTTGCTGCTGGAGCACCAGGTGATTTTCTTTCCGGGGCAGAGCATGGATATAGACAGCCATGTCGCCCTGGGCAAACGTTTTGGCAAAATTGAGAGCCACCCCAATCTGAAGAATCCATTCACCCAGCACGATGAGGTGTTCGAACTGGCGGCCACCAGAGGCGGGGTCGCGGACGAATGGCACACGGACATTACCTTTGAGGATCAGCCATCTATCCTGTCAATTCTGCACATGGTGACCTGTCCGGAATTCGGCGGCGACACCATGTGGACGAATTTGAATCAGGCTTACCAGGAGCTTTCGCCGCCCATGCAGGCGCTTTGCGACGGCCTGAGCGCACTTCACGATGCTCACCCTCACAATCGAGAGGACATCATGGCCATTCATCCGGTGGTCAGAGTTCATCCGGAAACCGGCGAAAAGGCCCTATATGTGAACGAACACTTCACCCGGCGGCTGGTGGAAATGAATGCGACGGAAAGCCAAGTTGTCCTGGACTACCTAACGAGTTGGGTAAAAAACCCGCGCTTTACCGTGCGCTACCACTGGACGCCCGGCACCATCGCTATATGGGATAACCGCTGCACTCAGCATTTCGTCCTGAACGATTTTGAAGGTGAGCGCATCATCCAGCGAGTGACGGTAATGGGTGACGAGGTTGCCGCCGC
>CAZWQK010000042.1:0-9906 GCA_964635835.1 uncultured Pseudomonadales bacterium | reverse complement strand
GGCCTCGGTGCCGCCCGCACCTGCATGAATTTCCAGATAACAGTTAGCGCCGTCCAGCTCGCCTTGAAACATGCGCCGAAATTCCAGCGCGGCTAGCTGCGTTTCCAGGACCCCAAGCTCGGCCGCCACATCGTCCAGGGCCGTGGCGTCATTTTCGTCCGCCGCCAGCTCAGCGAGTTCGGATAGATCCGTGAGGCTATCGCCCAGGGTACTCAGCAGGGAGACCACCTGCTCCAGAGAGGCCCTTTCCCGGCCTAGCTGCTGGGCTTTTTCCGGATCGTTCCAGACCTCGCCGTCGGCAAGCTCCAGTTCAACTTCCTGCAGTCGCTCGCGCTTTTCTTCGAAGTCAAAGGTACCCCCGAAGCGCGCTGTCGCGCTCCTGCAGACCTTTCAGGTACTCACGAATACTGGTGATTTCGGCCATGGTGTTATCTTGCTTTGACGTTGTTGTACTGCGGCTTTTTTAGCAGCTGATTTCCAGGTCTGCCCGACTTTGGCTCGCCCGCCTGGACGCGGCGTGCAGTCTAAGACATCGTTTCGATGTACTCCACCATGAGCTGCAGGGTCTGCTGCCCACCATAGTCATTTAACGCCGGCTTATAGACCACTTTTACCCGGGTGGTTGCACCGTCATCTGGGACAACTAGCGGCGGCTGGCGAAAGGCGATGGCGTCGATGAGCTGCTCCTGCAGCCCCAGCACGAGCTTTAGGTGATCTTGGCCTACCACCCGCTGATGCACGAGCTGGAACTCACCGCTAAACAGCGGCTCGGCAAAGCCGTTACCCCAAGGCCCGGCTGCATCAAGGCGGTCTACGGTTTGCAGATTCAGATCCTGGGGTGACAGAACACCGTCAGTTAGCAGCACCGCGTCCAGCATGTCCGGGGTTACCGCTCCTCGCACCGCTTTATCAAAGGCCTTTTGAAAGCGCGGCAGATGGGCGCGCTTTATGCTCAGCCCCGCCGCCATGGCGTGACCGCCAAATTTCAGCAGCATGCCGGGTAGCCGAGTGGCGATGCTGTCCAAAACATCGCGAATATTGAGGCCGTCGATGCTGCGGGCGGATCCTTTGAGTTCATTCGAGCCTTCGGCGGCGTCGGCGAAAACAATGGCGGGACGGTGGAAGCGCTCGCGCAACCTGCCAGCCACAATGCCCACCACTCCTTGGTGGAAGCTCTCGTGGTATACGGCAATACCCATTTCTTCTGGATTGGGCTGAATTTGGGTGAGGATCATCTGGGCATCCGCGACCATGTCCTGCTCGATTTCCCGCCTGGTTTGATTCAGGCCATCCAGCTCCGCCGCCAGTTGCGCGGCCTCCTTGGGGTCCTCGGCCATCAAACAGCGTATGCCCACGCTCATATCCTGTAGCCGTCCAGCGGCGTTCAGGCGCGGACCGATAGCAAAACCCATGTCCGCGGCGGATAGGGACCCGGGATCGCGCTTACCCATCCGGGCCAGGGCCAATATTCCTGGCCGGGTCATGCCGCGGCGAATGCGCTGCAATCCTTGATGGACAAGAATGCGATTGTTCTGATCCAGGGGCACCACGTCGGCAACGGTGCCCAAGGCCACCAGGTCCAGGTACTGGGCCATGTTGGGTTCGTCCAGCTGACGGCGCGTAAAATACTCGCGCTGGCGCAGGGTTTGTCGAACCCAGCTGAGCACGTAGTAGGCAACGCCGACGCCGGCCATGGACTTGCTGGGAAAGGTGCTGCCCACCAGATTTGGATTCACCAGGGCATAGGCCGCTGGCAGGGTTTCGCCGGGCAGGTGATGATCGGTGACGATCACGTCGATGCCAAGGTCGTTTGCCAGCGCCACGCCGTCTACGCTGGCCACCCCGTTATCCACGGTAACGATCACATCTGGCGTTAAGGTAGCGGCAAGCTGCACGATTTCTGGCGACAGGCCGTAGCCGTAATCGAACCGGTTAGGCACCAGATAGTCCACCTGCCCTGCTCCCATTCCCCGCAAGGCCAGCATGCACAGGGCCACCGAAGTGGCGCCGTCGGCGTCAAAATCGCCGACAATGAGGATTTTTTGATTCTGCTCTACCGCATCCGCCAGACGCCGGGCCGCAGACTCAATGTCCGGCAGGTCAGCGGGCGAGAGCAAGCGGGCGAGACTGCGTTCCATCTGGTCGGCAGCGGTAATGCCGCGGGCGGCGAAAATACGATCCAGCAGCGGATCATCCAGCCCCAAGGTTGCGGGGATTGAGCGCTCTTCAATTCGCAAGAGAAGACTCAGGCCACATCAAACCGCAGGCGCCACACGCAGGCGCACAATGTCTGCCGCCACTATGTCCAAACTCTGGAGCTTGGCCAGGGCGTCATTCATGACCTGCTCTTTGATGTGATTGGTCAATAGCACAATGTCCGCCTGACCAGCGCCTTTGGAGGCATCGTGCTGAATCGCCGCGTCGATACTGATGGAAAACTCAGAAAGCGCCTTTGTCACCTGAGCAAACACGCCAGGCTGATCAAGAGTCGGAATGCGCAGGTAGTTGGCGCTCTCTACCTCGGCCATGGGAACAATGGCCGCAGGCGCCGTCACCTGAGAAAACACGCCAGGCTGATCGAGAGTGGGAATGCGCAGGTAGTTGGCGCTCTCTACCTCGGCCATGGGCACAATGGCCGAGGGCGCCGTTGCCGGAGCATCCGAGGGCGCACCGTCTGGGGCTGCAACACTGCCCAAGGCGAGCTGCTGACCCAGGGCCAGCGCGTCTGACAGCACCGCCGAGGCGGTGGCCTCACCACCGGCCCCGGGGCCGCTAAACAGGGTTTCACCCGCGCCATCACTGTTGATCTGCACCGCGTTCATCACGCCATTGACATTGGCCAGCAGTGCACTCATAGGCACTAAGGCGGGATGCACTCGGGCCTCAACGCCTTGGTCGGTGTTTTGGATTATGCCCAGGTGCTTGATTTTATAGCCTAACTCTTTGGCAAATTCGATATCCGCCAGCGTAACGCTTTGGATTCCCTCCACGTGGAGGGCGGGCAGATCGAACTGGCCGGTAAAACCCAGGGCCAGCAGAATGGTTAGCTTGTGGGCGGCGTCAATACCGTCGATGTCAAAGCCGGGATCCGCCTCGGCGTAACCCAGCGCCTGGGCCTGAGCCAGGACCTGGTCGAACGGGGTGCCCTCGCTTTCCATTTTGCCGAAGATGTAGTTACAGGTGCCGTTAATGATGCCAAAGAGGCTGTGCAGGCGATTCGCCGCCAGACCGTTGGAGATGCTTTGGATGATCGGAATCGCGCCGGCTACCGAGGCTTCGAAACGCAGCAGCTGTTTGCCTGCGCCGGCCAGCAGTTCGTTACCGTGGGCGGCCAGCACCGCTTTATTGGCGGTAACCACCGGGGTGCCCTGAGCCAGTGCCCGACGGATCAGATCCAGGGCCGCGCCCTCACCGCCAATAAGCTCCAAAATCAGGTCTACGTCAGGGTCACTGAGTAGGTCATCGAGATGGGTGCTGAAACGCGCCCCCGACAGATCCACCTCCGGCCGCGCCCGCCGACTGGCTATGCGAACCACGCGCAGGCTGACGCCACTGCGCTGCTGCATCAGCCCGGCGTTTCGGTTAATCAATGCAAGCACGCCTTGGGCGACGGTTCCCAGACCGGCAATTCCGACATTTATGGTGGTCAACGCATTCTCTCTGTGTGTAAGTAAGGCTTGAGTTTACGGGTTACGCCGATTAGGGCTGGCTTTGGATGCCCAGCCGCTCGGCCAGCTGGGGAGCGGGAATATAGCCCGGGATAAGCTCACCCGAAGCCGTGACGATGGCTGGTGTGCCGCTCACGCCAACCCTACGGCCCAGGGCAAACTGCGCGTCCACCGGGTTATTTGGGCAATCGCGCTGGGCAACGCGCTGGCTGTTCTTGGCCCGGGTCATGGCCACCGTGGGGTCGCTAGCGCACCAAACCGAGCGCATAGTTGTCGCCGTTTCGGAGTCTAGCCCTTCTCTTGGGTAGGCCAGATAGCGCACTTCAATGCCGTAGGCACCGTAGTCGGCGATCTCGTTATGGAGTTTGCGGCAGTAGCCGCAGTCCACATCGGTAAAAATGTTCAGCACGGCCAGGACTTCGCCCTGGGGCGGAAAGATCACCATATCGGACAGGGCCACGCCGTCGATTAACGCCTTACGTTTGATGGAGCGACGCTGTTCCGTGACGTTCTGCAGCTCCTCGCCAACAGCAAAAAGCTCGCCAAGCAGCATGTGTTTGCCGTCGGCGGTCAGGTAGAGAGTGGTGCCATCCGGCAAATCCACCCCCACCAGTCCAGCGACATCGGCAAAGTAGATGTCTTCAATGGGTAGGTTGGGGCGAATGGCCTGGAGCCGTGTAACGGCCTGCTGGAGTTTGGCTTGGTCTGACCCGGCGTCTTGGGCGCTGGATTCGCTCTGGGCTAGCCCATGCGGCGCGATGCAAAGCAGCGCTAGGAACAGTCCCAGCCAGCCAAGAATGACAAATCTGCTTGCGCCCGCTGAGATCAAAGGCAACCGTGGGTTAGCGCTTTGGGCATGTACGTAAGACATGGGCAATCCTGTTCTGTGTGTTGGCACCAGCCGCCTGCCACTAGCCCCGCGGATGATGCTGCAAGACAAGGTTTTTCAGGCGCTGATTCGCCACGTGTGTGTATATCTGCGTTGTAGACAGGTCGGCGTGACCGAGCATCATCTGCACCGCTCTTAAGTCCGCGCCATTATCCACAAGATGGGTGGCAAATGCATGGCGTAGGGTGTGTGGTGACACTTTTTGTGCAATACCCGCCTTCAGAGCATAACGTTTAATCGCGTGCCAGAACGTTTGCCGAGTCATCGGCCGACCCAGACGACTGGGAAACAACACCGTCCCGCCACTGGGCAACAGGGCGGGCAGCGCCTCTTGGGTATAGCGCTCTAGCCACTGCAGGGCCGCCTCGCCGGTGGGTACCAGCCGCTCTTTGTCGCCCTTGCCAGTGACCCGAATTACGCCCTGACGCTGATTTACGTTGGTGCGAGACAGCGTGACCAGTTCTGTCACCCGCAGCCCGCTGGCGTAAAGTATTTCCAGCATGGCACGGTCCCGCAGACCGACCGGAGTGGTCACATCTGGAGCCTCCAGCAGGGCTTCCACCTGTTTGGGGCTGATGGTACCTGGCAGGTCTCGGGCCAGCCGTGGATGGTCAATTTGTGAGGTGGGGTCGCTGTCAATGCGCTGCTGGAGTATGGCGTGACGATAAAAGCCCTTGAGGGTGCTGAGCCAGCGAGCCGCGCTGCGGGGACTTAGCCCTTGTTGCCGACGATACTCGACAACCTCCAACAGGTCCGGCTGCCGGGCCAGCAGCAGCGAGTCGATGTCCGCCTTAGCCAGGCGTTGGGCGGTAAAAGTTAAATCTCTGCGATAGGCCGCCAGAGTGTTCTCGGCTAAGCCCCGCTCTAGCCAGAGCATCTCTAGGTAGCCGTCGATCTCATCTGTGCTGGAAAGAAGTTGCTTGGCCATGCGGATAAACATCGCACATTCAGGCGGATTTTGCTCTGGCTGTATAGCCCAGACCACCCCCGTCGCGAACTTTAACTTTGGTAAAACGCACAAGGCCAGCAAATCTGGCCTTGATGATCGCTCTAGGCTGGCTTGCGCCAGCAGGTCCGGCGGTAACCGGCTTAGTTGATCTTTTCTTTGATTCGCGCTGAACGACCCGAGCGCTCGCGCAGGTAGTAAAGCTTGGCCTGACGCACATCACCACGACGTTTCACTTCGATGGCGTTGATTAGCGGGCTGTGGGTCTGGAAGGTACGTTCGACACCCACACCGTGAGAAATTTTGCGCACAATAAAAGACGAATTCAGTCCACGGCTTTTAACGCCGATGACTACGCCTTCAAAAGCCTGAAGCCGCTCACGGCTGCCTTCCTTCACCCGCACCTGAACGCTGATGGTGTCGCCGGGGCTGAAGGATGGCACGTCAGCCAGCTGGCTGTTTTCAATCTCTTCAATGATCTTGTTTCTTCTCACGTTCTTTCTCCACAGAGTGTGCGCCAAGTTCTGCTGCACATGCTGTTAATAGTTGCCTGTCCATTGGCTCGAACAATCGCCCGGTTAACAAATCCGGTCGCCGTTCCAACGTTCTTTGCAGGGCCAGAGATCGGCGGAAACGCTTGGTGCGATTATGGTCGCCGGTCATGAGCTCTGACGGCACGCCGTGCGCGCCGACAATTTCAGGGCGCGTATAGTGAGGGTAATCGAGCGTTCCATCAAGGTAAGATTCGTCAATTACTGACTGATGATTACCTAAAGTGCCCGGAATATGCCGGGAAATGGCGTCCATGACCGTCATGGCGGGTAATTCGCCGCCGCTGAGCACGTAATCCCCTACCGACCACTCTTGGTCCACGTACTCGTCCACAAAGCGCTGATCCAGTCCCTCATAGCGGCCACACACCAAAATCAGCGCCGGCGTTGCAGACTCGGCCTGGGCTATAGCCTGGGTAAACTGCTGTCCTTGGGGGCTCATGAGCACCACTTTTGCCGGACCTGGCGCCGCCGCCTTTGCCGCCACCAGCGCGCGACGCAGTGGTTCAACCATCATTACCATGCCTGCGCCACCGCCATAGGGCCGATCATCCACGGTGCGGTGCCGGTCCCCAGCGAAATCCCGGGGATTGAATAGCTCCAGGGTGAGCTGGCCCGAGGCCATTGCCCGGCCAAAGACGCCCTCCCCGGACACGGCGTCAAACATCTGGGGCAGCAGGGTGATTACGCCTAGCCACATGGTGTCGGTTCCTCCCGGCTCATGCCTGAATCCAAGGGTGGTGGTTTGCCTTGTTCACGCCCAATCTGCCTGCCAATCGATGACTAACCCTTGGCTTTTTGTGTCTACGCTTTGCACATAGGCTGCGGTAAAGGGCACTAAAACATTGGCCGGCCGCTTGGTTTGCTGACGCTGGGGCGCTGGGGCGCTTTGGCCTGGGGCGTGGTCCGAATCGTTACGAGTGGGCGTCTGGCCCGACGACAGGCCCAGCCATTGGGCTGAGGGCGTGATGCAGAGGATGGCGTGAGCGCCAGTTTCCATGAGTTCCCGAACCACTCCGACGTCGACACCCTGAAGATTGGTTACCTGACAGCCGATTAAGTCGTGCCAGAGGTATTCGTCCTCCTCAAGAACGTCCAGTGCTTGTTTGGGAACGCCGATCAACGCGCCGGTCAGCGTCGCTGCCTGGTCACGATCTTCGATGCCGTTGATCTGCGCAATGAACGCGTCTTTGTGGGCCTTGGTCTGTACCGACGTCACTTCGGCCCAATCTCCTTTTGCCCCCTTGCTCAGGAACCAGGGCTGATAGGCCAGAATATTCTCCATGGGCTCGGTAAAGGACTGCAGGACCAGCCAGCCTCGCACACCGTAGGGCTTGCCCAGCTTGCCAACCACAACCGTCGCGTTGTCTTGTGTTTGTTCCGTGGCCGGTACTTTCACATCCCTACTCCAACATCACCTGCAAACATGCCCGTCGTTGTTTTGCAGACAAAAAAAAGCGCGGCTCAAGGCCACGCTTTTCGCTGTCGTCGCATCGCAATGGTCGGCTTCGGTCACTTGGCCGCCTTGGCCCATGCAACCCGACCCGCAGTATTGCCTAGGCTGCCGCCTGCTTGCGCGCTTGCTTAATGAGCTTGGCGACTCGCTCTGATGGCTGGGCACCAACGCCCATCCAATAATCCACGCGCTCCAGGTCCATGCGCAGCACTTCCGCTTGACCCTTGGCTACTGGATTGTAAAAGCCCACACGCTCAACAAAACGGCCGTCGCGAGAGGAGGCTCGGTCGGCAACCGTGATGTGATAAAACGGGCTTTTTTTCGCGCCGTGACGCGCAAGACGAATTGTTACCATAGTTGTCTCTGTTATCCTGGTTTTCCGCCGCCCTTGGTCCGGCTCGATTGCCGCAATCAAGGGTGGTTTTTGATCTTTATCCGCTCTGGATCCGCTCTGGATCCGCTATGGGCCCGGTGATGTTCGCAAGCCCTGACTGAAAGGCGCGATATCATATAGCAACCTGCCCCATGTTCAAGGGGCAAAAGACGCATTCGACAAAGCCATCAGGCGGCAAAACCGCCAGTGCTACAGCGCTATATCAGCGCCTTTTCATACCCGGGGGCATACCCGGCGGCATGCCCATAGGACCGCCGGGGCCCTGCATGCCTGGCATACCCTGCATGCCTCGCATCATGCGCTGCATGCCGCCTTTACGGCTGAGCTTTTTCATCATCTTTTGCATTTGCTTGTGCTGCTTGAGCAAGCGATTCACGTCAGCGATTTGGGTCCCGCTGCCGTCGGCAATGCGCTTTTTCCGCGAGCCGTTGATGAGATCCGGGAAACGCCGCTCTTTCAGGGTCATAGAGTCGATGATTACCCCCATGCGCTTGAACTGACTGTCGTTGACCTGAGCCTTGGCCGCGGCGGGGATTTGCCCCATGCCCGGCAGCTTGTCCAACATGCCGGCTACGCCGCCCATATTGTCCATTTGCTGGAGCTGGTCGCGGAAGTCCTCTAAATCAAACTTTTGCCCGGTCTGCATTTTCTTGGCCAGGCGCTGGGCTTTGTCCTTGTCGACCTTACGCTCGGCTTCCTCGATCAACGACAGCACATCGCCCATGCCCAGGATCCGGGAAGCTAATCGATCGGGATAGAACGGCTCCAGAGCGTCGGTTTTTTCGCCCACACCCAAAAATTTGATGGGTTTACCGGTAATGGAGCGCACGCTTAGCGCGGCACCGCCCCTAGCATCACCGTCGGTCTTAGCCAAAACCACACCGGTGAGCGGCAAGGCGTCGTTAAACGCCTTCGCGGTATTTGCCGCATCCTGGCCGGTCATGGCGTCTACCACGAACAAGGTTTCAATGGGCTTCACTGCCTGATGCAGGGACTGAATCTCAGCCATCATTTCGTCGTCCACCGCCAGCCGGCCAGCGGTGTCTACGATCAGCACGTCCGCAAGCTGGCGATCTGCCTCCTTGATGGCGCGCTGGACAATATCGATGGGCTGCTCGTCGGCGCTGGACTGAATAAAGGCCGCCCCCACATCATCGGCCAATGTTTCCAGCTGGGCTATGGCCGCGGGCCGGTACACGTCGGCGCTAACCACGCTAACCTTTTTCTTTTCGCGCTCTTTCAGTAGCCGCGCGAGCTTGGCCACTGTGGTGGTTTTACCTGCACCCTGAAGGCCAGCCATGAGTATCACCGCTGGCGGCTTGGCGGCCAGGTTCAGGGCGTCGTTGGTGTCGCCCATGATGTGCACAAGCTCGTCGTGCACAATTTTGATAAACGCTTCACCGGGGTTGAGGGCCGAGCTGACGGCTTGGCCCACGGCCTTGCTTCGTACCCGCTCGGTAAATTCTTTAACCACCGAGAGCGCAACGTCGGCCTCTAACAGCGCCATACGCACGTCTCGCAAGGCATCGGCAATGTTGTCGTCGGTCAGCCGGGCTTTGCCGGAGATCTGTTTTAGGCTTTGGGAAAGCCGATCCGATAAGCTTTCGAACATAACGCTTCTGTGTTGGGGGTGAAGCGCGAGTATAGCGCGACGGGTGCCCTCTGGGTAAATGAGAACCGTATCAAACCTGGCTGGCTCCGGGAGCCAGGTACCCCACCCGCACTGACTGCTCAGCTTTCAGAGTTTGAGCGGGCGTAAAGTTCCTCTAATGATATTGACCTGCCGTCTTCGGTGACCTGCCGGCAGTGCTGGCGATCCAGCAGACGCGGTTCGACAACACCGCATGAGTGGGCGATGGTTTCGACCTCCTGCATCAGGGTCACCGCGTAGTGGGCTACCCGCTCCGCCTTGTCCGTCACTACCAGGCCGCGCTGAAGCTTAGGATCGTGGGTGGTAATGCCCGTTGGGCAGGTGTTTTGATTGCACTGCAGCGCCTGGATG
>CAZWQK010000041.1:0-9949 GCA_964635835.1 uncultured Pseudomonadales bacterium | reverse complement strand
TCGAGTCTTTCCGTTATCCAACTGGACCGAGCTGGATATCTGGCAGTACATCTACCGCGAACAGATCCCTATTGTGCCTTTGTACTTTGCTGCCGAGCGTCCGGTCGTGGCCAAGGACGGTATGTTGGTGATGGTGGACGATGATCGCCTGCCGATCCGGGAAGACGAGACCATCATGACCAAGCGAGTGCGGTTTCGCACCTTGGGCTGCTATCCGCTTACCGGGGCAGTGGAATCTTCTGCGGATGATCTTTCCTCTATCGTGCTGGAGCTGCTGAATAGCCGCACCAGTGAACGGCAGGGCCGGGCCATTGATTCGGATTCCTCGGGCTCCATGGAGAAGAAAAAGCAGGAGGGGTATTTCTAGTGAGCG
This sequence comes from uncultured Pseudomonadales bacterium, assembly GCA_964635835.1. GTDB lineage: Bacteria > Pseudomonadota > Gammaproteobacteria > Pseudomonadales > Azotimanducaceae > UBA4421. The sequence goes on along the minus strand of CAZWQK010000041.1, from coordinate 9,576 downwards.
ATACCAACCTTACAGCGCCAGATGAAGTAGATGCCTACCTGCGCGGGCAAAACGATCTAGACCTGCTGCGATTTATCACCTGCGGCAGCGTGGACGACGGCAAAAGCACCCTGATCGGCCGCATGCTGTACGAGGCCCAGTTGGTGTTCGAGGATCAAGTCGCCACGCTATTAAAGGACTCTAAAAAGCAGGGTACTCAGGGCGGCGACATCGACTTCGCGCTGCTGGTGGATGGTTTAGCCGCCGAGCGCGAGCAGGGCATTACTATTGACGTGGCCTACCGCTTTTTTGGCACCGACCACCGCAAGTTTATCGTTGCCGATACGCCCGGGCACGAGCAGTACACGCGGAACATGGTCACCGGTGCCTCCACCGCAGACGTGGCGGTAATCCTGGTGGATGCTTCCCAAGGCGTACTGACGCAAACCCGGCGGCATTCGTTTTTGACCTCCTTGTTGGGCATTCCTCACGTGGTGCTAGCGGTCAATAAAATGGACCTGGTGGAATATGACCAGGAGGTTTTTGACGGCATCGTTGCCGACTATTTGGCCTTTGCCGAAAGTTTGTCCTTTACCAGCATCAGCGCCATTCCGCTGTCGGCGCTGCAGGGCGACAACGTGATCGAGCGCTCTGGCCGGACGCCCTGGTATAGCGGTCCAACGCTGTTGGGATACCTGGAAACGGTGGAGATTGGTCAGCATCACGGGTCTGGAAACTTTCGCTTTCCAGTGCAGTGGGTAAATCGGCCCAACTCAGACTTTCGTGGTTTTGCCGGTACTGTTGCCGCCGGCAGCATCGCGCCCGGTGACCCCGTAGTGTTGCTGCCCAGTGGCTCGAAGGCCGCGGTGCGGGAAATTGTTCTTTACCATCAGCGACTGGATAAAGCCTTACCGAACCAAAGCGTGACGCTGACGCTGGATCGTGAGGTGGACGTGTCTCGGGGCGATGTCATCGTGGCGGCCAACGCTCCCTGGGAGGTTTCCGACCAATTCGACACGTCCCTGGTCTGGATGGACCAGGAGGCTGGCTATGTTGGCAGAGGCTATGAACTGATGTTGGGAACAAAGCGCATTGGCGCCACCCTGACAGAGATCAAACACAAGGTGAATGTGAATACGCTGGAACACCTGCCTAGCCGCAATTTAGACCTGAATGACATTGGCCGGGTGACCCTGAGTTTGGACGAACCGATTCCCTTTACCGCTTACAGCGAATGTCGTGATTTGGGCTCTTTCATTCTTATAGACCGCTACAGCAAGGCCACTGTGGGCGCTGGCATGATCAACTTTGGTCTGCGCCGGGCGCAAAATCTGCATCCAACCACGTCGAGTATCGACGCCCAGCACCGTTCTCAGTTGATGGGTCACAAGGGTAAGGTCATCTGGCTCACCGGGCTCAGCGGTTCTGGTAAATCTAGCGTGGCCGATGCATTAGAAAGCCGGCTTCACGACATGGGCATTCACAGCTACATTTTGGATGGTGACAACATTCGCGCTGGTCTCAACAAAGACCTTGGATTTACCGACGCAGATCGAGTGGAAAATATCCGGCGCACTGCAGAGGTCGCCAAGCTGATGGCCGATGCTGGTTTGGTGGTGATCACCGCCTTCATATCGCCTTTCCGCTCCGAGCGAGACATGGCCAGGTCGCTGTTTGACGAAGGCGTTTTTGCGGAAGTGTTTTTGGACGTGTCTCTGGAAGTTGCGGAACAGCGTGACCCCAAGGGCCTGTATAAAAAAGCTCGCCGGGGAGAGCTGCCCCATTTCACTGGTATTGACTCCGCATATCAGGCACCAGAAAGCGCCGACTTGCGGCTCGACACCAGCGAGCTGAGCGTTGCGGCCTGTGTCGATGAACTGTTGAAGCTGTTGTGAGGCGGTGGTCAGCCCTTCAGCCAACCGCCTCCGGCGGTGATACGGCCAACCCTTCCCGCTGGCTGAGCCTGGCCAAGGCCTTCTCCTGGCGGGTGGTGGCTACCCTCACCACAGCGGTCATCGCCTTCGTGGTGACCGGAGAAATCGATACGGCACTGCTTATTGGCGGTGTGGAGTTTTTCTTGAAGATCGGCATCTTCTACGTCCACGAACGGTTGTGGCTGTGGTTGACGTGATCCTTTAGTTGCCATGGCTGCAGCTGGTAGGCTTGGCCCATGAGTTTTCCCCGTTTCTTTATTGGCTTGCTCACCGGCAGCGTGATCTGTTTGGCTGCAGGCTGCGGTCAGAGCGATCGCACATTGGCGATTGCTACCGGCGGTCCGGCAGGTCTGTACTATCCTTTTGGCGGAGGCATGGCGTCGCTTTGGTCTGAAGTGCTACCCGAGGTCAATGCCAAGGCCGAAGTCACCGGCGGGTCTGTGACCAATGTGATCCAGGTAGCCCGAGGCGAGAGTGATTTGGGCATTGCTATGGCGGACGTAGTCAGCAGCGCTTATTCCGGCACCGGGCGCTTCCCAGAACCCTTGCCTCTGCGAGTGCTGTTTACTGCTTATCCGAACATCGTCCACATCCTCAGCTTGCGCGGCAGCGGTATCGAAACCATTGCGGATTTGCGCGGGAAGCGAGTGGCCATCGGCGCCCAGGGTTCTGGAACCGCGGTGGCTGCCACCAACGTGCTTAACGGTCTGGGCTTGAGCCTGCAAGACATCGCGCCCAGATACCTGAGCTTTGGCGAGACCACTTCGGGCCTCAAAGACGGCACCCTGGACGCGGGCTTTGTGGTCGGCGGCCTTGGAGTCGCCGCGGTCACCGAGCTTGCTGTTACCCGAGACATTCAAATCATTTCGCTTACGGCCGCGGATTTGGCCGCCCTCACCAGCCAATACCCGGCCTATTCTGGTTACACGATTCCGGCGGGCATCTATGCCGGCGTGGATCAGCCGCGGCAAGCGTTAGGAATATGGAGCGCCGTGGTCGTGCACCGGGACATGCCTGAGGCTTTGGCCTTCGCGCTGACCTGTACGGTTTATCGGGAGCACCAGCGACTGCTGGGTATTTCTCCGGTGGTAAAAGACATGACCCTGGCAAATATTCATCAGCTGGCCGCTGTGCCGCTGCATCCCGGTACGCGCCGGTATCTCCAGGACCCCTCTCAGGCCTGTCTTGCGTCAGGGCAGTCCGGCTAGCTTATGGCGGTTCAGCAGGAGCCTACCAGCAGCACCACGCGGTGGATTGGTGCGGTCGCCAGCATCGTTGCCGTGGCGCTCTCGGTTTTTCAGCTATGGCAGCCCCTGGTTGGGTTCCTTCCCGTAGGCAGTTTGCCCTTCGAGCAGATTCTGGGTCAGCAACCGGCTACTTATTTTCGCCCTATCCCTTTGGCTTGGATTTTGGTGCTGGGGTTTCTTGTCTATCCCATCGCTCGGCAGGGCAGCCACCTGCGGCTACTGGATGGTGTCAGCATCGCGGCAGTGTTATGGGCCAGTCAGCGCATTTTGAGCTTCGACTACCAGTCCATTGAACATTTGCTGAACGGGCTCCAAACCGCAGATTTTGTCGCCGGGCTGGTGCTGATCCTGGCAACCCTGGAGATGGCCCGGCGTGCAGTTGGGGCGGTGATGATGTGGGTTGGCCTGGTATTTTTGCTCTATGCGGCGTTCGGCAATGTGCTCCCGGACGTGCTGGCCACTAAGGGATTCTCGTTCGAGCGCATTGTGCGTTTTCAGGTGTTCACTGGCGCCGGTTTGTTTGGCGCTCCCCTGGGTATTGCTGCCGGCGCCGTGTTCAGCTTTGTACTGTTTGGTGCGTTTTTGCAGGTAACGGGCGCAGGCCAGTTTTTGATCGATTTGTCCTTTGCCGCTGCCGGGCGTTATCGGGGCGGCCCGGCCAAGGCTTCTGTGATCGCATCAGCGGCTATGGGTTCAATATCCGGCAGCGCCATCGCCAATACCGTGACGACGGGTTCCCTGACGATTCCCATGATGAAAAAGCTGGGCTATAAGCCAGAGGAAGCTGCAGGGATAGAGGCAGCGGCATCCACCGGCGGGCAGATCATGCCCCCGATCATGGGTGCCGGGGCTTTTGTTATGGCCGAGTTCACCAAGACCTCCTATGGCGAGATTGTCTGGATGGCCCTGGTGCCAGCGCTTTTGTATTTCCTGTCTGTGCTGCTCTATGTGCATGTGCTGGCGGTTAAAGGGGGGTTCAAAGGCATGCAGGGACAAACCGGCGCGTGGCAGGTGCTGCGGGAGGGTCTGCACTTTCTGCTGCCGTTGGCGCTGATTACCGCCCTGCTGCTGTGGAACTACTCGCCAGTGTTGGTGGGGGTGGCGGGCAGCGCAGCGGTGGTGCTCGCCAGCTTGTTGCGCAGTCATACGCGCATTAACCTATCCCAACTCGTCTCGGGTTTGCGGCAAGGGGCCATGCTGGCCATTTCCATATCCGTGGCCTGTGCGGTAGCAGGGCTGGTGGTGGGCACCATTGGGCAAACCGGAATCGGGCTGCAGTTTACCGAGTCCGTTGTGGCGCTCAGTGGCGGGCAGCTTTGGCTGGCGCTGATTCTCGTGGCAGTAGCCGCACTGGTGCTGGGCATGGGGTTACCGGCAACGGCTGCCTACATCGTGTTAGCGGTAATGACCGGGCCTGCCCTGCAAGAGCTGGGACTGGCCTTGATCACAGCCCATATGATTATTTTTTGGCTGGCCCAAAGCTCTAATGTGACACCACCTATAGCCCTGGCGGCTTTTGCCGGTGCCGGCGTTGCGGGCGCTGCCCCCATGGCCAGCGCGGTGCAGGCAGTGAAGCTGGCCAGCGGATTATTTGTCATTCCGCTGATGATGGCTTTTTCACCCCTGCTGCTCAGCGCCGAGTACGGCTGGAGCGGGGTGCTGCTGTCGGCTGGGGTTACCGGCTTGCTAATGCTGATGCTGATTATGGCCCTGCAGCGGTATTTGTTTGCGCCGGTGACCGGTGCGATGCGCATGGCGGCCGTGCTTGCGGCGGCGTTACTGGTTTACCCCGACCTGTGGAGCCGCTGGGTTGGCGCGCTGTTAGCTCTGGCGCTGCTGATTTCCAATCGCAGGCAGCGCGCCTAACGAGTCATCACAGGGTTCAACCGCCTGCCTGGGCTTCTCGCTCAGCTAACCACTGTTCGTGAGGTGTGTATTGACCCTCATGCCAGAAGCCCCAGTCGTCGGACTTACAGCCGGTCAAGATCAAGGTCCACACCGGACGCTCTTCGATGAGCTGCACGATGTGCTGATGAGCCGCTCGCCGGAAGTGGGGCCGCAATGGGCGTACCAGGGTGAGGGGCAGGTGAGGTGTTTTTTCTAGGTAGGGTTCAAAGGGGACGGTAATAAACCACCAGGGGTGGTCGTGAAATGCACGGTCATCGTCGCCTTTGTGGAACTTATGTAGGCGCAGGGAAAAGCCGAACCAAAGAATCCAGCGCTCCAGATAGGGCTGGCCGCACTCGTATACCAAGTCGTGGGTCCAGCCGAAGGTCAGCGAGCCCAGGGTGAAAAGGCGTTCAGAATAGGTCACGAAGCGGCTGGTTCTCAAAGGGAAAACGGTAGTATAAAGATCTGCCAGCCCACGGGTAAGTTTTCGATCACAAAAAGGGAAATGTATGGAGATCTTTAAGCAATCACCGGCGTTGGATAACGGCATGGTGAATGCCGGGAACTGGGCCAGCGAACAGTGGGTACACGAGCAATTTGCCTGGCTGCGTCAGAACGCTCCCATGCAGTACCTGTCGCCGCAAGGCTATCAACCGTTCTGGAATGTCACCCGCTATAACGACATCAAAGAAATCGAAGGTCAAAAGACCCTGTTTATTAATGACCCTCGACCGACTCTGGGCCTGGAAGTCATGCAGCAGATGGTCGAGCAGATGACTGGCCGCAAGCACCTGGTGCGCAGCCTGGTGCAAATGGACGACCCGGACCATATGAAGTACCGCATGCTCACCCAAGGTTGGTTCATGGGCAGTAACCTACGCAAGCTGCAGGCCCGGGTAGATGAACTGGCGGATAGGTACATTGACCGGATGGCTGACATGGGCGGCGAATGCGACTTCGTCAAGGATGTGGCTATTTGGTATCCGCTGCGGGTCATCATGAGCATTTTTGGCGTGCCTGAGGAAGACGAACCGCTGATGCTCAAGCTCACTCAAGAACTCTTCGGCAGCACCGATCCCGACGTCAATCGCTCTTTTGAACCCGCGGAGTTTCTCAACGTTGTGAAAGACTTTGAAAATTACTTCGCCGAACTCAGCCAGGCGCGCCGGGCTGAGCCCAAGGACGACTTAGCCACCATTATCGCCAATGCGGAAATCGACGGCGGCCAGATACCCGACCATGAAGCCAACGGCTACTACATGATTATTGCCACTGCCGGTCACGATACCACCAGCGCCTCTACCGCCGGTGGTCTGTTAGCGTTAATAGAGAATCCCGAGCAAATGGCAGCCTTCAGAGCCGATCCAGAAAGCCTGATGCCTACGGCCATAGACGAAATGATTCGCTGGGTGTCGCCTGTGCGTCACTTCATGCGCACGGCGACGCAAGATACCGAAGTAGGCGGCCAAAAGATTAAAGCCGGGGAATCCATGATTTTGTGGTACCCCTCGGCAAACCGGGACGAGACCGTCTATACCGATCCCATGACATTTCGCATTGATCGCAAAGAAAGCAAGCAAATTGCCTTCGGCTTTGGTGCTCACGTCTGTCTGGGTCAGCACTTGGCTCGAATGGAGATGAGCTCGCTCTTCCGCAAACTGCTGCAGCGAGTGGATCACATCGAGCTGGCAGGGGAGCCCAAGTACACCCAAGCGGTATTTGTAGGCGGACTGAAGAGCCTGCCGATTCGCTACAAGATGAAATAAGTTCGGGTGCCGGCAACGGACATCACCCTCACCTGTGGCGACATGTCCCTGGCCCTGTCACTGCAGGGCGGTGGCATTGTGGGGCTTCGGCGCGGCCACCAGGATCTCATGATCCGGCCCCATGCCCAGCCCAGGCTGGCCAGCTTTGTCATGGTGCCTTTCTGTAGTCGCGTGACTGGGGGGCGTTTCCACTACGCCCGGCAGCAGGTGCAGCTCACACCGAACTTTGTGCCGGAACCTCATGCCATTCATGGCTTTGGTTGGCAGAGCCGATGGCAGGTTCAGGATCAAGAAGCCAACAGCTGCACGCTCACCTACAGCCACGATGCTGAGGCCAGCGCCCATACTGGCTGGCCCTGGCGTTTCCAGGTGGCGCAGCATTTCGCGTTAAGCGAAGTGGCGCTGAGCCACACCGTGACCGTTAAAAATGCCAGCGACACGGCCATGCCTGTGGGCGCGGGTTTTCACCCTCATCTACCGCTGAGTCCGGCCAGCGAGATTCATCTGGCCTGTCAGGGTGAACTGGTGTTGGATGATGGATTGCCCTGGACAGGACAAAGCCGCGAAGAGCTGTCTAGGCCAGCTGATGTAGTGAACCCCCTGGCGACTCGGCCGTGGCTGGATAGGGACTTAGATCAGGTTTATGTGTGGCGGCAGGGCCCGGCCAGGATCAGTTGGCCAGAGCAGCCTTATTCCCTAGCGATCGAGCCGGATGCCTCGCTACCGCATTGGGTGGTGTACGCGCCCAAGGGCGAAAACTTCATTTGTATCGAACCCATCAGTCACTTGCCTAACGCCCTGAATCTGTTCGCGCCGGGGCAAAGTGAGCCTGGGGCTATGGTGAATCTGGAACCCGGGGCCCGATGGTCGGTGGGGGCCCGGTTTGTCACCTGTGGTCCTGATTAGTCCGGGATCTGTGGCGCCAACTCAGATGCTTGGGTAACAGTCCGCGGCAATTTATGTCGCCGCGCCGCTTCCAAATGGGATCTCAATTGCGGCCAGCATCGCCACTGCCAGCGCCAATAAGTTCGTGATAGATTGACAGCAATAACGATATTTTGGAGAGGCTGACCATGGCTGAAGCAGTAGACTACAAGCAGATTGGCACTACCCCCGTGCGTCCCGATGGTTTTGACAAAGTAACGGGCCGTGCGCAATTCGGCGCCGACGTGAATTTGCCAAATATGATTCACGGCAAGGTGCTCCGTAGCCCCCATGCTCATGCCCGCATCAAAAGCGTTGACGTAAGCGCAGCTCTCGCCATACCCGGCGTCTATGCGGCCATATCCGGCGCAGACTTCCCCGGTGGTCGTCTGCAAGGAGAGGCCGGTGGCGAAGGCGGCGGCACCATGGATGACATTGCAAAAAACGTCATGGCACGCAACAAAGTTCTGTACCACGGTCATGCCGTTGCTGCCGTAGCAGCATCCACTGCGCGTTTGGCGGAGAAGGCCCTTGAGGCCATCCAGGTCGAGTATGAGGTGCTGGCACCGGTACTGGACGTGGTGGCCGCCATGGATGAATCTTCAAACCTGGTGAACGAGGACAACTACACGGCGCTGCCAGAAAAACCAGAAAATCCCTCAAACATTGCCAACGTAGGGCGTCTGGAGCGTGGCAACTTAGATGAAGGCTTCCTTGCGGCGGACGTGGTTGTTGAGCGGGAATATAAGTGCCCAATGGCCCACCAAGGCTACATCGAGCCACATGCCTGCATTGCCAGCATAGATGAGCGCGGTCGGGGCACGGTTTGGTGTTCCACCCAGGGTCATTTTGAGCATCGTGCAGCGACCTCAAAGATGCTGGGTAAAAACATGGCCGACCTGAAGTTTGTCGCCACGGAAATTGGCGGTGGTTTTGGCGGTAAGACGGTAGTGTACCTGGAGCCATTGGCGACCATGCTGTCGGAGAAAGCCGGTCGCCCGGTAAAAATGACCATGTCTCGTGAAGAGGTGTTTCGGGCAACAGGCCCAAGCTCAGCCACTGTGGCACGGGTTAAGGTAGGTCTGCGCAAAGACGGCACCATTACCGCGGCGCAGTCTTGGATTGCTTTTGAAGCCGGAGCTTTCGCCGGCGCACCCTGCATGCCTGGCGCCATGTCCATCTACGCCCCCTACGAAATTGAGAACTTTCTGGTCGAGACCTTTGATGTACTGGTGAACAAGCCCAAGGTGGCGGCTTATCGCGCGCCTGGTGCTCCCCAGGCCATGCACGCTTTTGAAAGTGCGCTGGACGAAGCCGCCCAGCTGTTGGAAATGGATCCCATTGATTTACGCCTGGTTAACGCAGCTGACGAGGGCACTCAGGCGCCTTACGGCCCCAAGTTTCCGCCCATTGGTTTTAAGGCCTGCCTGCTGGCGGCCAAAAATCACCCCAATTACACCAAGCCGGTACCTGAGGGCGCGGGCCGTGGGGTGGCCGTGGGCTTTTGGTTCAATGTGGGCATGCAGTCCAGTGCCGAAGTCAACATCAACGAAAACGGTTCGGTGATGATTATTGAAGGCAGCCCTGATATCGGTGGCTCCCGTGCATCAATGTGTCTGATGGCCGCAGAAACCTTGGGCGTCGATTACGACGACGTGCGTGCCCAGGTAGGCGATACCGAAAGCACGGGCTTCTGTAACGTTACCGGAGGCAGCCGCACCACGTTTGCCACGGGCATGGCGGTTACCCAAGCCTGTGAAGCCGTGATCGCAGACTGTAAGCGGCGCGCGGCCATGACCTGGGGGCTGGATGAGGATCAAGTTGAGTGGCAAGACG
>CAZWQK010000040.1:0-9990 GCA_964635835.1 uncultured Pseudomonadales bacterium | reverse complement strand
GATCAACTAAGCCGTCAATGGCCCCGCGCAGGTGGAGCCGTATATCCGTGGCGACCTGATCGTTACGAGACCGGCCAGTGTGCAGCTTTTTACCGGTATCACCGATGAGTTCGATGAGCCGGTGCTCGATATTCATGTGGACGTCTTCTAGGTCGATTTGCCACTTAAAGGCGCCACGCTCAATTTCGTCCTGAATGGTTTGCAGGCCTTGGAGAATCTGTTGGAGTTCACTGTCGTCCAGCACACCAATGGACTGCAGCATGGTCGCGTGAGCTTTAGAGCCGGCGATGTCTTCCCCGTACAGGCGCTGGTCGAAATTTACCGATGCGGTGAACACCTTTACAAATTCATCGGTGGCCTCGCTGAATCTGCCCCGCAGGCTGCCTTGCGTGTTTTCCGGCGACTGGGTCGTTGTCCCGTTATCCATTGTGTATGCCTGTTTAAAAAACTTCTTTGTATTGGCCGCCAAATCACGAAGGGTGTGTGCGAATGTAGCAACCGTTTGTACAATGCAAAGCGGCTGGAACGGGTTCTTTGACGCTGGCAAAGTATAACAACCTACTGACCAATCATGGGCATCAATCCGTAATCTAGCGAGAAGTCACCCCTGAGTAGAAAAGCCACAAACAAACCGCACGAAAACCCACTGCCGCCGATGCCAGCGAAAGATGTTATATCGCTCCTGGCTGGAGGTGTGCTGCTTGGCGCGTTGCTCCTGATCGGCTTGAATCCCGTCGAAGAGTTGGTCTCCCCGGGCATGCTGTTTTTCTTTCCTACGGCGGTTCTAGCAGCGATCCTTGCTAGTACCTTGGCCCGCAAGATGTTCTCTCGAATGGAAGCCTGGGTGGTCAACCTGATGGTGTTTGTTTTCGTGTCGCTGGCCGTGTTTGCCAGTCATGCAGCTCAGGCTTATCTGTTCAGCGCACCGGAGATGTTCGGAGCCATCTTGCTAAGGCGGCTGGCGATCGCAAACCTGGTACTAATGTTCTCGCTGCGGCAGGCTGCCTTGACTCGACGGTTGAAACAACGTAAAACCGCCGAGCTGCACGCTCAAGTCCAGGCCCTGCAATCGCGGATAAGGCCGCACTTTTTATTCAACAGCATGAATGTCATTGCCAGCCTGATCCCGGTGGACGCTGAAAAAGCCGAGCAGGTGGTGGAAGATCTGTCAGAGTTATTTCGGGCGAGCCTGCAAGAAGCGGGCACTTTCGTGAGCGTCTCTCAGGAGCTGGATTTATGCAGGCGGTACCTGAACATCGAAATGTTGAGGTTGGGCGAGCGATTAAAACTCAGATGGAATGTGGAAACGCCGCCCAAAGGTGCCGAAATGCCGCTGCTGTTAATCCAGCCATTGCTTGAAAACGCGGTATATCACGGCATTCAGCCCTTAGCCGCTGGCGGTGTGATAGACGTAAGTCTGGTGTTCGAAGCAGACGAGATGGTGCTGCAAATCTCTAACCCGCTCCAAAGTATGGCCGCCACAGCGTCTGCGGAAGGTGAGGTTGGCCACACCGCCCCAAAATCACCAGCCAAGGGGAATTCCATTGCTTTGGACAATATTCGTCGCCGTCTGGCGGTAGTTTATGGCGAAAATGCGAAGTTGGTCACAAAGCTGCGCGGCGGCGTTTTCGAAACCACCCTGCGATGCCCAACGGTATCAAAATTGCTATAGAGTGTTGCAATAAGCCGACAAGCGGTCGTTTTTCGGATTTTGTTGCTCTTTTGACAACGAAAAGACAACAATAAAAAGGCAACAACAAAAACGCTGGACCAAGAGACCGTAAAAACCCAGGGAATAACAAAGAATTGGCCTCTGGCGAACCAAGGCTAGTACAGGGCGAGTGGTAAAACCTAATGCCTTGAAAGGCATTGAGCTGATGGCCAGTTCGATTTTTTGGTGTTGGGACTCTCGTTTGGTAGATGGGCTTTAAGTAAATTGGTCGTAGGGGGAGCGTGATTCAATTATGCGTATCCTGATTGTAGACGATGAGACACTGGCGCGAGATCGATTGCGCCGGATGATAGAAACTAACGGCGAACACGAGGTCGTTGCCGACGTGTCCTCTGGTGTTGAGGCCATCAAAGTCAGTGAAAAACTGCGACCAGATCTTTGTCTTCTAGACATCCGAATGCCTGGCATGGACGGTATTGAAACCGCCCAGCACTTTATGACGCTGGAAGATGGCCCAGCGGTAATTTTTTGCACTGCTTTTGAAGAACACGCTGTTCAAGCCTTCGAGCTTCAGGCTGTAGGTTATCTGTTGAAGCCCGTGCGCAGGGCGGATTTGTTTCGTGCCCTGGCAAATAGCGCTCGCCTTAATCGTATCCAGATGGAGGCCTTAAAAAACGTAAACACGGATCGACGCACTCACCTCTGCGCCCGCACGTATAAGGGCGTTGAGTTGGTCAATGTCAGCGATATTCGTTACCTAAAAGCCGACCAAAAATACGTATCAGTGCGGTATATTGGCGGCGAGGTAATCGTCGACGAAACCCTGAGAGAGCTGGAAGAAGAGTTCCCAGATCTGTTTATGCGAGTCCACCGAAATGCCTTGGTCACGACTAACTATGTAAGGGGCTTGGAAAAAGATGCTAAGGGCCAAATGGGTGTGCGAATGAGTGGTATTGAGGAGCTGGTCGACGTCAGCCGACGACACCTGCCAGCGATACGAAAAGTTATCCGGCGCCTGTAATCCAGGCTGTGGAACAAATTACCATCGCTACGCGCGAAAGCGCTCTTGCTTTGTGGCAAGCGGAATTTATCCGTGAGCAATTGATTAAGGCAAACCCGGACTTAAAAGTTTCCCTGCTTGGCATGACAACCAAGGGCGATCAGTGGTTAAACGCTCCGCTGAAAGAAATCGGTGGCAAGGGTCTGTTCATTAAAGAGCTGGAAGTCGCCATGCTGGAGGGTAAAGCGGATCTTGCAGTGCACTCGGTAAAGGATCTTCCCGCTCATTTACCCGAGGGATTCAGCCTACCCGTGATTGGGTTTAGAGATGATGTCCGTGATGTGTTGGTCGGCGCGCCGGGTGGCATCGACTCGTTGCCCGCACAAGCCAAGATTGGCTCATCTAGCCCAAGGCGGCAGGCGCAACTGTTGGCCCAGCGTCCAGATCTGCAGGTAGAGAGTATTCGCGGCAACGTGCAAACGCGGTTGCACAAACTCGATAGCGGTGAATTCGACGCCATCATTCTTGCTCAGGCTGGCCTGTCCCGACTAGGCATTCAGCGTTCAGACGTAAGCTTCATGGATGTTGAGCAATCACTGCCAGCGCCGGGTCAGGGTGCCTTGGGTATTGAAGTCCTAAGCGACAGCCCGGTCATTGAATTGCTGGATGGACTGCTGCAGCCCGATGTTGCTCGCTGTGTTCAGGCAGAACGCGGAATTAGTGCCGGGTTAGGGGCCGATTGTGCGTTGCCGGTTGCGGCCCACGCGGTGCTGGACGAGCAAGGTGCGATATTTTTGCAGGCGTTGGTTGCAGCTCCAGATGGGTCGCAAATCCTGCGGGCAGAGGGCCGGGATACCGATCCGAAGCTGCTTGCTGCTAGGGTGGTTGCGGATTTGTTGGGTCGGGGGGCTCAAGACATTCTGGATCGTATTGCCTCGGCCTGAAGGCTGGTTGACGCGGGCCCTGCCGGTGGTGCTTGATGTTACCTCCAAACTGAATGAATCGTCATGACACACTGGATTAGCTACAGTGAACCCAGCGGCTCGCGTATTGCAAAAACGCTGCAGGCCCAAGGCGAGGACACCTTCGCCTATCCGGTGACCCGCATTCAGCGACTACCGCTGCCTCGCCCAATGCCGGAGACCTGTCCCGATTTCATCATCGCGTTATCTCAACATGCTGTGGCCGCCTATTTGACGGATTACGCCCAACCGTCACACCAAGGAGCTCAGGTCCTGGCAATTGGCCCGTCTACTGCTCAAGGCTTGCTTGACGCCGGGGGATTCAGGGTCGAAATACCGGAGGAAGCGAACTCAGAAGGGTTGCTGGCGTTGCCGGCGTTACAGCAGCTGCAAAAACATCAGTCGGTATGGCTGCTTACCGGCGAAGGTGGCCGTGATCTGGTCGCCCAAGTGCTGAAAAATCAGTGCCGATTAAGCCGTTACGATCTGTACCGCCGGGAGTCTTCGATGCCAACGGCATTGTCGGGACGGGACCTGCAAAGTATTTGGGTTGGTTCCATACATGCTTTGCAACAGATATCCGCCGGGGCCCAAAAGCTAGGTATTGAGCCTGGGACGGCATTAGTGGTGCCGTCCCAGCGGGTTGCCGATCACGCCCAGGGCCTTGGTTGGTATAAGCTTGTGGTCTGCAAAGCCAATGAGCCAGAGCAGATTCGCCGAGCATGTGAAAGGATCGCAGATGACTGAGCAACTCGAAAACACTGCAGCGCTCCCAGCGCCAGCGAAAACGTCCGGACGGGGCCCGGCAATGCTGGCGCTGCTGTTAGCACTAATTGCCCTGGGCCTAGCAGTTTTTCTTGGCTATCGTCTGGTTTACCTGCAGCCTTTCGCGGCTCAAGCGGAGCAGGCGGAACAATTAGTTGCCGCTGCAGAGCAAAGAATGCTGGCGGAACTGGACACAGGCCTGTCAGACAGCCGGGCCGATATCGCAGCCTTAGCTCAATCCCTGCGTGAAGAAAACTTCAACATGCAGCAGCAGCTACAGGCTGATGTGGCCCAAAATTTGGCAGACATGACCGCCAATAAGCCGACGACTCCCCGTCAATGGCGTCTGGCTGAGGCGCAATTTTTAATGCGGGTGGCGAATCATTGGTTGCTGCTGGAAGGCGACGTAGCTACGGCGCTAAAGGCGCTGCAGGCGGCGGATCAAGTGCTATTGGCGCTTCAAGGAAATAGCTCCGCAGGCGAATACGATCTTCTCCCCGTTCGCTTGTTGCTGGCCCAAGAGATCCTCGCGCTTCAGCAATTCACACCGATAGATGTCCTCGGTATTTACGCCCAGCTGCAGGCCCTGAGTGCGGCGTTGCCTGAAGTTCGCGGCAACCTAGCGCTTAGTGCCTTGCCTGCTGCAAGTGTCGAATCCGCAGACGCTGGCTGGGCAGCGGTTGTTGCCCAGCTGAGCCAATTTGTGCGCATCACTGATTTATCTAAGAACGACTTATCTGAAAACAACGAAACATCCGCAAGTTGGGACAACGGCAGTCTCGGGCCGGCGCAGCTGGTTGTGGCCCGCAGACAAGCGGTCGCTGCAATCGAAAGGGCACAAGTTGCGGTATTACGAAGTCAAGAAAGTCTCTACCAATCAAGCTTGGAACAAGCGAGACAGGCGGTGCTGAAGCTAGAGCTTGCGCCAAATGCTGAAGTACGCGCATTCCTCGCCAAGCTTGAGCAGTTAGCTGAGCAGCGGCTGACACAGCCTCTGCCCAACATTTCTGGCTCCCTGCAGGCTCTGGGCCGTGCCGTGGACGAATCTTAATGCGTTGGCTGTGGATATTTTTGGCCGCTGTGGCCGGGGCTCTGGCCGGAGCGAGCTTATTGCAGGATCCAGGTTACGTCTTGGTCAGGGCTGGCAGCTGGGTATTTGAAAGCAGTATTGCAGCGGGCGCGATTTCAGCCCTCGCTGTGCTGCTAACGATCTTTATGGTTGGCGCGGGGCTGCGCCACCTGATATCCAGTTTTGGCATGTTTGGGCGCTGGCGGTCGGCGCGCCAGCTCAGTAAAAGTTCCGATCAATGGCAGCGCGCTATCAAAGCAATTGCTGTCGGCAATTGGTCGATGGCCGCAGATCTGTTATCCGGGGCAGGCATACCACCCGAGCGGCGGCTAGAAGCCTGGCTTGTGCAGGCGCAGGCCCTGTGGCAGCGCCGCGATGCTCAGGCGCTGGCATCGCTACTGGCTCGAGCCCAAAGGGATTTTCCCGAGGTGCATGGGGATTTGGTGTTGGCCACAGCGCGCTGGCAAATCCTACAGGGCGATGCCAAGTCAGCTCTGGCGAGTCTGGCTCAAGTGACTGAGCCTGCCCGCCTCTCCAGTGCCTGGGCGGGCCTTTATGCCTGGGGCTGTGTCGAGCAAAGACAGTGGGATTCATTGCAGCGGCACTGGTCTTTGGTGGACAAGAGCGGGGTTCTGAAAGATCCCGCTTTTCGCCAGCAAATGCCGCGCTTGCGGGCAGGGAAGGCGATGGCGGATACCTTGATGGCGGAGGGCGCGGATGGCTGGCGCTCGGGACACAAGTTGCTGCCCAAACAGTGGCGGTCGGACCCCAACACCCTCGGTTTATGGGCAGAGTTTCTCATGGACAGTGGGCGAGAGGAGCCGGCATTTGAACTGCTGGAGTTTGAACTGAAGAAACGGCGGCATCCTGCATTAGTGCGTCGTTTCGGCGGCTTTACCCAGCCGAAGCTGCAATTGCTTGCTATTGAGAGGGCTCAGGCTTGGCGGGTAAAACAACCCAACGATGCGGAACTGCTGCTGACGCTTGGGCGCCTTTTTAAGGCAAACGGGCAAATTGACCAGGCGCGAACCCATTTATTGACAGCCTTCAACGTCATTGCAGGTAAACAGGGAACGGATCAAGAGCCGCAGGATTTAGAGGACATGGTTTTGATGGAGCTTGGTCGCTTGGCGACTCTTAGCCAGGGTTAAAGGCGCAGAAGTTTGAGGGTAAAACGCCCAGGCGACGTGTAACAACGGCAAGCAGCCTTCGCCATGCAGTCATTGTGTGGTGCCTGGCGGCGCTTTTAATCTTGCCTAACGGCTCTTTTAATCTTGCCTAACGGCGCATGGAACTAAAAAACTCGTCGTTGGTTTTGGTGTCTTTGAGTTTGTCTAAAATAAACTCAATGGCGGCAATATCGTCCATATCGTGCAGTAGCTTTCTCAAGATCCAAACACGCTGAATTTCTTCCTCAGACATCAACAGCTCTTCTCGACGGGTTGCTGACCGGCGAATGTTAATGGCCGGATATACCCGTTTCTCCGCGATCTTGCGTTCAAGATGCAGCTCCTGATTACCGGTACCTTTGAACTCCTCGTAAATGACCTCGTCCATTTTTGATCCGGTATCCACCAGAGCCGTGGCAACAATAGTCAGGCTGCCGCCTTCTTCAACGTTTCGTGCAGCGCCAAAGAAACGCTTGGGCCGCTCCAGCGCATGCGCGTCCACACCACCCGTCAATACTTTCCCGGAAGATGGCACTATGGTGTTATAGGCGCGGGCTAGGCGGGTAATGGAATCCAGCAATATCACCACATCTTTTTTGTGCTCTACCAGGCGCTTGGCTTTCTCAATTACCATTTCAGCCACTTGAACGTGACGAGAGGGCGGTTCATCAAAGGTGGAGGCCACTACCTCACCGCGCACAGACCGCTGCATCTCCGTCACCTCTTCCGGCCGCTCGTCGATCAGCAACACGATTAAGACTACTTCAGGGTTATTTGATGTTATTGACTGGGCGATGTTCTGCAGGACCAGGGTTTTACCTGCCTTGGGTGGCGATACGACCAAGGCTCGCTGGCCCTTGCCGATAGGAGCTACCAGGTCAACGATTCTGGCGGTGAGATCCTCAGTACTTCCGTTTCCGCGCTCCAGCTGCAGGCGCTCGTCAGGGAACAGGGGCGTCAGGTTCTCAAACAGCACCTTATGGGTTTTGCTATTGGTGTCGCTGAAGTTGATCTCATCAACTTTGAGCAGGGCAAAGTACCGTTCACCGTCCTTGGGCGGCCTGATCTTGCCAGCAATGCTGTCACCGGTCCGCAGGTTAAAACGCCTGACCTGACTTGGTGATACGTAGATGTCATCGGGTCCCGCCAGATAAGAACTGTCGGGAGAGCGCAGAAAGCCAAAGCCGTCCTGGAGAATTTCTAATGTGCCCTCGCCGTAAATATCCTCGCCATTTTTGGAGAGCTTGCGGACGATGGCGGCAATGACCTCTTGTTTGCGGGAACGGCCGACATTTTCCAGGCCCATTTCACGGGCCGTATCGATGAGCTCGGCCACGGGTTTACGTTTCAAATCTGATAGGTGCATAGCCATAGGGGACAGAACCTTGTTAGTAGGATTGCGATCGCCAACCAATAACATGGCGATAGGTAAGAAAAGAGATTATGGGTTGGCTTAGACCGGGCGTGGATCCCGGCTCCTCTCTGAAGCCGAGGAAGAGTGTAGAGGTTTGTAGGCTTGGGTCAAGGCGAAATATCAAGCAAATTTCGCCGTGGAAGAGAGCCCGTTG
The DNA here is from genome assembly GCA_964635835.1 of uncultured Pseudomonadales bacterium. GTDB lineage: Bacteria > Pseudomonadota > Gammaproteobacteria > Pseudomonadales > Azotimanducaceae > UBA4421. The sequence continues at coordinate 1,785 of CAZWQK010000040.1, read as the reverse complement.
ACTAGATATTGCTGTCTAGAAATGCCTGCAGCTGGGATTTGCTGAGAGCGCCAACTTTCGTCGCCTCAACTTCGCCGTTTTTGAATAGCATAAGTGTGGGAATGCCACGAATACCGTATTTGGGCGGCGTGGCTTGGTTTGCGTCGATATCCAGCTTGCAGATTTTCAGCCGATCGCTGTAGTCACCGGCAATCTCGTCCAGGATCGGTGCGATGGCTTTGCAGGGGCCGCACCATTCGGCCCAATAATCGACTAATACAGGCTTGTCAGCGGATAGCACATCGGCCTCAAACTGGTCGTCGCTGGTGTGCACAATCTGATCGCTCATGAACGTTCTCCAGAATTTAAATACGCAAAAAGTGTAGCACTGTTCTCAGTTTGCTGTCCCGTTTTCGCACCGCACATAGTCTGAACTCACTAGCCCTCGGCTTGCCGTTGCAGCCAAAATTTAGCGAAGTAGGTGAGCACGCCGTCCGCACCTGCGCGTTTAAAGCTTAGTAAGGATTCATCTACCACGTCTGCGTTGAGCCAGCCGTTATTGATGGCTCCCATGTGCATGGCGTATTCGCCGCTGACTTGGTAGGCAAAGGTTGGCACTTGGAAGGTGTCTTTTACTCGACGCACAACGTCCAAGTATGGTTGCCCAGGCTTGACCATCACCATGTCCGCGCCCTCATCGATGTCCAAAGCGACCTCGTGCAGGGCTTCGTCGGTATTCGCCGGGTCCATCTGATAGGTTTTTTTATTGCCCGTGGATAGCGTGGCCGAAGCCCCCACCGCGTCTCTGAACGGACCGTAGTAGGACGATGCGTACTTGGCAGAATAGGCCATGATGCGTGTATTGATGTAACCATCGTGATCCAATTGCTGGCGAATTGCGCCAATTCGGCCATCCATCATGTCGGAAGGTGCGATGACATCGGCTCCAGCTGCAGCGCAGACTGCGGCCTGCTTGCGCAGAGCTTCTACGGTTACATCGTTGTCGACGTAGGCATCGGCGTTCAAGATGCCATCCTGACCGTGACTCGTGTAAGGATCCAAGGCAGCATCGGTGACAATCCCCAGCTCTGGCACCGCGGCTTTAATGGCCCTAACCGCCGTAGGGATGAGTCCCTGTTCGTTATAGGCTTCGGCGCCATCAAGGGTCCTGAGATTGGACTCCACGTTGGGAAAAAGCGCAATTGCAGGAAGCCCCAGCGCGAACAGTTGCTGAGCTTCTGCCACTGCAAGATCCACGGACAAGCGCTCAATACCTGGCATAGACGGAATCTCGGTGCGGGTATTGTCGCCATCGATAATGAACATGGGATAGATCAGGTCATCGGCACTAACCCGATGCTCGCGAACCAGGCGACGAACAAAGGGTTGTTCTCTATTTCGGCGCAGCCGTGTTTGGGGAAAACGACGCATGGGTGCTCCTGGGAGGAAAGGCGCGCAGTATAGCGCACATGCGTGGCGACGGCTTTTCTTCCGTCTTTATTCTGGGGCCCTTATTCTGAGGTCTCCAGGGCTTCTACTGCGGCTAGCCACTCCTCTTCGATGGCCTCGACGGTTTGACGGGTTTTACCGGCTTTGGCAAGCAATGCGCTAAGGTCTTCGGGAGATAGCTCGCTGTAGGTTTTCTCGTCGGCCAACGTGCTCTCGATGGTTTGCAGCGCCTGAGTCTCCTGCTCCAGCTCTTTTTCCAGCCGTTTGACGCGTTTACCCAAATGGGCCAGCGCTTCCCGCGAGGCCGCGCGTTCACGCCGCAGATCTTTCTTCGACAGGCTGCTTTCTGGCTGGGCC
>CAZWQK010000039.1:3414-10119 GCA_964635835.1 uncultured Pseudomonadales bacterium | reverse complement strand
TAACCCACGACTTTTCACCGCGTCGAGATGGCCCCTTTGTGCCGGTGAACTGTGCTGCGTTACCCGAGGCCTTGGCCGAAAGCCTGCTGTTTGGCCATGCCAAAGGTGCGTTTACCGGAGCCACCCGCAGTACCGAGGGCTTTTTTACCCAAGCCCAAGGCGGAACCCTGTTTTTAGATGAGATCGGTGAGCTGACGCTACCGCTGCAGGCAAAACTGCTGCGGGCTATCCAGGAAAAAGAAGTACTGCCCGTGGGCAGCTCAGAAACTCAGCGCGTGGATGTTCGCATCGTCGCTGCAACCAATCGCGATCTGCGGGCGGGCATTCGCGCCGGCCGTTTCCGTGAAGATCTGTACTTCCGCGTTAGCACGTTTCGCATCAACGTCCCCGGCCTGACGGCGCGGCTGGACGATATCTTGCCCTTGGCAAACTATTTCCTGGTGAAGCACAGCCGCGAAGACCGCATTCTGCAGCTGGCTCCCGAAGCCGCTGCAAAACTGTTGGCCTACGCCTGGCCCGGAAACGTGCGAGAGCTGGAGAACGTCATTCAGCGGGCCATTGTGCTGAGCAACGACGGTGTTATTGCTGCTAACCAGCTGGTATTTGATGAGCCGGCTGATCACCAGCTATACGGCCAAGGCCCTCGCTCCTTGGAAACCAACATTCACCCCTTGGATTCAGCTGGCGGCCAGCGAGAGCGCTGGCGCGACACCCAGGGGACACCGTCGAACCCCTTCAGTGCACACATGGCGGCTCAAGATGGCTTCGCCGAAGCCGCGGAAGATGCCATGGACGCCGCAACGGGATTGCAGAGCGCCATGGACGCTAACGAGTTCCGCATTATCGTGGATACCATTAAAAACACCCGAACCCGCCAAGAAGCCGCGGACATGCTGGGGATCAGCCAGCGCACGCTGCGCTACAAAATCGCCCGCATGCGAGAGCGCGGTATTCAGATTCCAAAACGGCGGTCGGCGTAAATCATGTCTGGCGTGAACACCCACTATCAAAATCAGGTGGCGGATCTGCTGAATCAGATTCGCGCGCACCAAGGCGAACCAAGCAATCGTGCGGACCTGATCCGCAGCGACATCGGCGGGGTGCAGAAAACCCATGAAGTCAGCACCGGCAACTTTGGCTCGTTCATGGTGGATGCCCTCAATGACGTTAACGATTCACAGCAAGCCAGCGCAGACCTGAAGAATGCCTATGAGCGCGGTGAGGACGTGCCGCTAACCGATGTGGTGCTGTCGATGCAGAAAGCTTCCATTGGTTTTGAGGCTACTTTGCAGGTGCGAAACAAACTTCTTCGGGCCTACGAAGACATTATGAATATGCCGGTTTAACCCCGAGTTTGAACGGCGCGGAAGCGAAATAAGAGACTGACATGGCAGAAGCAACTCTCGATGCAAATCAACAGGCCCTGGCGCCCACCGGTGGCGGACAAGTGGCGGCGCAGAGCAATCTGCCGGCTACCCCTGCCCCAGGCGCCGGGCTGCCCATGGACGACCTCGGCGCGGATTCCCCTGCGGCCAATAGCGAGTCAGGTCCTCTGGGGTTTCTGAACAATCCTGACGTCCAGAGAATTCTGCCCTATGTCATCGGCACCCTGGCGCTGGCCATTTGCGTTTTGTTTTACCTGTGGGTGTCGGCACCCACCTATCGGTCCGTTTACCCGGGCATGTCAGAGGCCGACAGGCAAGAAGCGAAGGACGTATTAGAAGGGGCGGGCTTTGGCCCCCGCATCGACGTTAACAGCGGCTCATTGCAGGTGCCCGACGAGCGCTATCACGAAGCGCGGATTTTATTGGCCTCCCAGGACATACCCCGCAGCGCCACCAGTGGTGGCTTTGAAAGCCTGCTAGAACAGGGTTCCATGACCACCAGCCGATTTATGGAGCAGGTGAGTTACCGGGCAGCAATGGAAACCGAGCTGGCCAAGTCGGTGAGCGAAATCTCCACCATTCGAGGCGCCAGAGTGCATCTGGCTGAGCCGCAACAAAGCGTTTTTGTTCGCAATCAAACACCGGCCAAAGCGTCAGTAGTGGTGGTCCCGCACCCCGGGCGCGTGGTCACTCAATCGCAAATCAAAGCCATTGTGCATTTGGTGTCCTCCAGCGTGCCCTATCTGCCATCCGAGAACGTTTCAGTGGTGGATAACACTGGCGCGCTGTTAACGGATACGGCGGGTGAAAACGCCATGACCCTGACCACGGCTCAGGCCGAGCATAAGCGCTCCCTGGAAATGTCCTATAACCGGCGCATTGAGCAAATCCTCGCGTCCATTGTAGGCATGGGTAATGTGCGTTCTGAGGTAGACGTGACCCTGGACTTTACTGAGGTGGAAACCACTTACGAAGAGTTTGATAAGTCTGGGGTGGGCCCGCGAACCCGCTCTGAATCCTTGGATTACGAACAAGAGGCCGCTATCGGCGCTTCGGGTTTACCCGGCAGCTTTTCCAATCAGCCACCGGCTGCGCCAGAATTTGCTCAGACCGGTAACCTGCCCGAGGACTCTACGGCCTCTTCCAGCGGTGTGTCGAGTTCCTCGACTACTCGGAACTACGAACTGGATCGTGAAATTCGCTACGTGAAGCAGCAGGTAGGCAGCATCGACCGTGTCTCTGTGGCAGTGGTCATTAACCAGGACGCCTATGTCTCCCTTGAAGAGGGTGTGCCAGACGGTATCAGTGCCGAAGAACTCGACCGCCTCACGGAAGTGGTTAAAGGTGTCGTAGGCTTCAGCGAGGCACGAGGTGACACCGTGGCAGTAGTACCCTCCAGTTTTGCAGTGCCCGTAGACCTGGTGCCGGACGTGCCTTGGTGGGAGGACGAGAGCATTGTGGATCTCATCAAGTACGGTGCCAGCCTAGTCCTGATTTTGTTGATCTTGATTTTTGTTGCGCGGCCGATCATTCGCGCAAACATGCCGGTAGACGATGACTTAGACATTCCGCTGGCCTCTCTGGACGGCGAACTGTCCGACCAGGATCTACAAATGATCAAGCTGGGTGAAGGCGAGACCCTGGAAGAAATTAAGGCGAAGTTGAAGCCCAAGAAATCTTCTATTCCCTTGGATATGCTGGACACCGCCAACAGCTATGACGACAAGGTGGCCGTGCTGCGCATGCTGGCTGCCGATGACCCCGGCCGGGTGGCAAACAGCATCAAACGAATGATTAAGGCCTAGAGCGCCGCTGACGGAAAGAATCATGGCAGAAATTACAGATCTCAACCTTGAAGAGTCCATGTCGCCTGAATTGGCGCTGGAAATGGAGTCTTTGAAAACCACCGAGCGCGCCGCGCTGCTGATGCTGCTGCTGGGTGAGCAACAGGCGTCGGATATTGTCGGCTACCTGAACCCCAAAGAGGTACAGGCTTTGGGCACCGCCATGGTGGGGGTCTCCGACGTCAGCCAGGAGGCGGTGGATCGAGTGCTGGATGAGTTCATTTCGGAACTTAAGAAACAAACCAATTTAGGCCTGGGGTCGCCAGATTACATCGAAGGCGTGCTTAATCGAGCTCTTGGGCCAGAGCGCGCCTCGTCGGTGCTCAGCCGCATTTTGCCCAGCTCCTCAAGCAAAGGACTGGAGATTCTGTCGTGGATGACCCCGCGGTCTATTTGCGACATGGTTGGCGAAGAGCATCCCCAGGTAATTGCCATCATCTTGTCCGTTTTGGAGGACGAAACCGCAGCTGATGTGCTGACGTTTTTGCCTCCGGCCATTCGTCCTGAGGTGATTCGCCGGGTTGCACTGCTGGATACGGTGCAGCCGAATGCCATGGCAGAACTGGAATCGGTGATGGCTAAGCAGTTCGCTCAATCCACCACCACGTCCTCGGCGGCGGTAGGTGGCGTTAAGGCCGCAGCAAATATCATGGGCAAGACCAAGCTTGAGATTGAAACCACAGTGATGGCCGACATCAGCGGCAACGACGAAGATCTTGCCATGCGGATTCAGGACAACATGTTCGACTTTGAAAACCTGGTCGACCTGGATAACCGCAGTATTCAGATACTGATGCGCTCTTTGGAGCAAGAACAAATGGCCTACGCACTCAAAGCGGCGCCAGACCCAGTGGTCGAAAAATTCCTTTCCAACATGTCGCAGCGTGCTGGGGCGATGTTTATGGACGAGATGGAAATGATGGGCATGGTTCGCGTGACCGATGCGGAAGAGGCCCAGCGCAATATCATTCGGCAGGCGCGCAAGCTTCAGGATGCAGGCGAGATCATCTTGGCCTCCGCAGATGGTGGCGGCTTTGTCTAGCCCGCCAAGATCAACGCCTTTCGTCTCGGACCCTGTCTTCGAGTCCGCCAACACCCGGCAGGGCTTTGCGGATTCCCGGGCGTTGGTCAATCCAAGCTATGGACCAGACGATGGCTTTGTCGGGGTTGACGTAACCAAGGCCTTCGGTGTTATCACCGCAAAGGCGCCCGCTCAAGAGCCCCACGCTGAGCCACCGGAAGCGCCGCCGGCCGAAAGCGCGGCGGCAGCACCTGAGCCCGGGCGACAAAGCGACATTGAACGAATTAGCGAGCTGGAACAGGCCCTGGCGGCACAGCAAGCGGAAAAAGAGGCAGAGCTGGAGCGGGCCAGAGCCCAAGCCTTTGCAGAAGGCCAGGCCCAGGGCCAGCAAGAGGCCAGGCAAATGTTTGAGCTGGAGAATGCCAGCGCCGGTGCTCAGCGCGCCGAAGAGCTTGGCGCAATGCTGAGCGAATTCGTCAGCGAGGCCCAGGGGCACCTGATTCAACACCAGGATTTGTTTGATCCCATTAAAAAACTCGCCTTGGCGTTGGCGGAGCAAATCGCGCGCCGCGAGTTGAGTGCAAGCGATGCATCCCTATCCGGGTTTATCCAGGGCGCCATTGCGCAGCTCAACCCGTTGCACCTGCAGGAGCTGGTAATCCACGTTTCCAGAGACTGGTATGACCGCCTCAAGCAACCCGATCTGGCCGCCCTCTTTAGCGCATATACGCTGCGCTGCGACGATGACCTGCAGCCTGGCTCTGTGCGGCTGGCCGTGGAAGACGCCAGTATTGAAGACTTCATTGAACATCGGCTGGCCCAGCTGGCCGAAAGCCTGCTTGGGAATCCCCCGCCTGGCTCTGATGCTGCCTTGTCTTCCCAAGGCCAGCCTGATGCAGCTCTGTCCGAGCCAGCCGCTGAGCTGGATAAACCGAATGTTCCCGCCGACGCCGCGAATCACGGCGAGGCAGCTATGGAAAACAGCGAATTCGACGATCAAGGCGCCATCATTCAGGGCGAATATTCTGAGGTGGACGATATTTTTTTCCAGCGACCTGAAGAGGATTAGCTCAGCTTATGTTGTCCTCCCAAGTTGCCAGCTTTCAGGCCCATGTGGATTTTGCGGTTGCGCAAATGCCCCGGCCCGAACCCCGACGCTATGGCGTGTTGACTCGCATCGTTGGGCTCACCATCGAAGCCCGGGGTATCACGGCCACCGTGGGAGCGATTTGTCGCATTCTAAAAAACAACGCCAGCCCTGATGATGTGGATGATGACCGAAGTCGCTACGTCGACGCTCAAGTGGTGGGTTTTCAAAGCGGCACTGTTTTTATGATGCCGCTTTGGGAAGCCGCCGGACTGCATGCCGGAGCCAAGGTTTATTTGCGCTCGGACTCTGACAGCGCCCCGGTGGGGGAGCGTCTGCTTGGCCGGGTGGTGGATGCCCTTGGCGAGCCCCTGGATGGTTTGGCTCCAGTCAAGTGCAGCCATCGCCGGGGTCTGCAGGGTGCACCAATCAACCCAATGCAGCGCCAGCCTATTGATCGGGTTCTGGACGTTGGCGTGCGTGCCATCAATGCCATGCTGACCGTGGGCTGCGGCCAGCGGCTGGGACTAATTGCAGGCTCTGGCGTTGGCAAGAGTGTGCTGCTGGGCATGCTGACTAAGTTCACTTCCGCAGACGTCGTGGTAATCGGCCTTATCGGTGAGCGGGGCCGCGAGGTCAAAGAGTTTATTGAACAGATTTTAGGTGACGAGGGCATGGGTCACGCGGTGGTGGTTGCGGCTCCCGCCGACAACTCCCCACTGTTGCGTATCCGCGCCACCAATTTGGCGCATCTATACGCAGAGTATTTTCGGACTCAGGGTAAGGACGTGCTGCTGTTAGTTGACAGCATGTCTCGCGTTGCCCATGCCCAGCGCGAAATTGGTTTGGCCATTGGCGAGCCGCCGACTTCCAAGGGTTATCCCCCGTCGGTCTTTAGTTTGCTGCCGAATCTTATTGAGCGAACCGGCACCGGGTCCAAGGACGAAGGCAGTATTACTGCCATTTATACGCTGTTAGCCGAAGGTGATGATCTGCAGGACCCGGTTGTGGATTTGGCTCGGGCATCCCTGGACGGACAGGTAGTGCTCAGTCGTGCTTTAGCCGATGCTGCCCACTACCCGGCCATTGATTTGGCCGGCTCCATTTCGCGGCTGATGCCTGCCCTTGCAGATACCGATGATCTTAACGCGGCGAATACCTTTCGGCGATTGTGGACGCTGTATCAGCAAAACATCGATTTAATTCAGGTGGGGGCCTATGAGATGGGCACCAACCCAGACCTGGACCGCGCCATTGCCCTGCGCTCGGTGATGGAAGAATTCTTGCGCCAGCCCATGGACGAGCTGGTGACCTTTGAGGATGCTCTGGCCCGACGCGTTGTTCTTGAGTATCTCCATGGTCTTCAAG
>CAZWQK010000039.1:0-3404 GCA_964635835.1 uncultured Pseudomonadales bacterium | reverse complement strand
CTGAAAAGTACCGCCCAGCGTTGGGAGTCTTTGGCCGAGGGCGTCGGTAAAGAGGCAGGGGAAGTTCAGCGCGCCTTGGTCGCCGTGCGCACTAAGCACAGTGATCTGTGCGCGGAACAAGAAAAAATCCGCTGTATGAAGCAGGACTACCTCAGTCAGCTACGGTCTACCGAAGACCAGGCTGACAGCCTGCAGGAATCTGCTCGGCTGCGGCGCTTTATGAGTCAGCTGGATCTGACCACCCGAGCGATCATCGACGAGTTGGCACAGCTGCAGCAACAGCAGCAATCCATTGCCGCGCGCTTTCGTGAGTTGAATCAAGAGCGCATCAAGTTTGAAACCCTGGCCAAGCGAGCCAGGGAGGAGCTAAGCCAGCGCCTGCAGAAAAGCGAGCAGAAGGAGTCCGACCTGCTCAATGCCCTGCGGTTTAACGCTAAGACTCCAGGCCGGGCCGAGGACTGAAGGTGGCGCGGCTCTAGGATAAAGGGCCAGCGGCGCAGACTATCGTTGGCACGCAAATTGCTGCGGATCGAGTAAGTTCATTAATCAGCAGACACGAAATTGTCCGAAAATTTCCTTTCATTCGTCGTCAATGCCGCACCAAAAATCGCTGGGGCAGGGTCTGATGTGCCTGGCAATCCGGCATCAACCGGATCCCAACCCACTGAATTTGCTGAGATTTTAAAGAAAGAGCAGTCCCAGGTCCCACAGTTTGCCGGGACCATCGACGATTCGGCTCAGGCTCCGGGAGACAGCCTGGTACAGGCGGCTGCCAACGGCGAGGAGTCGGCAACGACCACGCAAGCGCCGGTTACGTTGCCTGTTCTTCCCGCAAGCGGCAATGGCTTGCCCGAGCTGTCGATACATTCAAGGGGCTTGCAGGTCGGGCGTGTCATTTTGACCACGGCTAACCCTAAGGTCAGCGAAGAAAGTTTAAATCAGTTTGCCCAGAATCAATCAGCGGACACGACGCCCGCGGTGTTAGACCAGCCAATACCCCAAACTCGGGGTATTTTGCAGGGTCTCATGGAGCAACAGCCCCCACCGCCGGCGGGTGAGGCAACGCTGCCAGCGGCTCCCGCTGCCGCTGCCAAGCCTGAATCTGGTAATGTTGCCGCTGGGTTGAAAGTGGATGCCGCTCTAACCTCTTCGGCGGATCCGCGTCAGGCTTTTGGAGACTGGCGTCAGTACACCCAGGCGATAAACCCGTCAGCAACCCGAGCAAATAGCCCAACCCAGGCGAAGGGTGATGCAGGCACCAACGTTGACGGCCTTGAGTTGCCAAAAGATGCGCTCAAAGTCGCAGCAGGCGAGGCCCGAGACGCCAGCCCCAAACTTCCCTTAAGCACCCAGATGCTCACCCAGGGTGCACCTGAGCGTTTGCTGGAGCCAATGCCGCCGTCGGGTAGCAGCGATGTGGCACCAGAGGCCCCCAAAGTCTCAGCAGTGCCGGCCGCGAACACGGCCGCCAGCGCCGGGCAGGGTGCTTTGACCCAGGGTCCGGTAGCCACCGTGGCCGGTGGTTTGGTGGATGCACTGACCGCGACTGACAACGCACAAATGCAGTCGCGTCTGCAGCCCTATCAGGCCTGGGCACAGCGCTTTGGTGAGGTGTTGGCGCAGAAGTTATCCCTGGCAGTCAAAGACGGTAACTGGTCGGTGAAGCTCAACTTGAACCCGGCTGCCCTGGGCCCGGTTGGGGTGGACCTGCAGGTTCACAACGGTGGCATTGAAGGGCAGATAGCGGCCAATGACGCCAATGTTCGTCAACTGTTAAATGACTCGTTGCCGAGATTGCGCCAAGCGCTGGAAGTGTTGGTCAGCGACAACGGCGGCGTCAACATCGAGTTAAATGATCATCGTGAAAAAGGCGCGAAGCAGCAGCGCGAAGCGGATATCGAAATAGCCGTGGATTTAATGGCTGAAGAATTCATACCTCTCGAAGCAGCGATTGCCGACGGCAACATTCTTCGAGATGGATTAAACGTTTTTGTTTAAACTGACTAGCGTATAGCAGGAGTTAACAGTGGCTGAAGTAGAAGAAGAAGCGCCGGCAGGAAAAGGCGGGCTGATCAAAATCATCTTAATCGTACTGGTCGTGCTCTTGGTCGGAGTGGCCTCTGCCCTGGGTGCATTGTTCTTTACCGGGTTCTTTGACGAAAAAGAAGCTGACGCGGCTGAAGAGGCCATTGCAGAGCTGGAAGCGGAAATCGAAGGCACCGACGCAATTCAAGCGCCGGAGAAAGTGTCAAAGGAAACCGAAGAAGAAGAGAAATTCAAACCCACTTACTACACGTTTGACAAGCCCTTCGTGGCTAACGTGGCGGGTTCGAGAAAAGTAATGCAGGTCACCATTGCGGTGATGACCTTCTATGACGAGCGGGTGATCACGGCTATTGGCGATCACAAGTTTGCGATTCAGTCCGCGGTCTTGGACCGATTGAGAATGGTCACAGAAAACGAGTTGCGGGAAGAAAGCTTTCGCAGAGATTTGCAGGAGGAGTTGACGGTAATCATGAATTCAGTACTCGAGAAGTTCGAGGAATTCAAGTTTGCTGGAATCGAAGAAGTGTATTTCATTGGCTTTGTGGTGCAGTAGCCCGGCGGCGCGCACCGAACAGGACAAAAAGCCCCTATGGCCGACGAAAACGACAAGCTGCTAAGCGACGAAGAGCTCAACGCCATCGAAGAGATGGTGGCCTCTGGAGATTTAGGTGGTGATGGTTATAACGTTGGAATCGCCGCCAGCGCCTACGATTTGACCCTGCAGGACACCAGTGTCGGGGTCAACGTTACCGCCATTGAACAGATCAACGACCGATTCCATCGCTTCATGCGCGCAGGGTTACTCGATGAGTTGCGCTACAACGCACGTCTCCAGCCTGGCCGCATTGAAATCATTCGCTACGGCGATTACGTGCAAAGCACCTCGCCGCCGCTTTCGGTAAACGTCACTAAAATCGATCCTTTGCGCGGCGAGTGCCTGGCGGTTATTCATTCTCAAGTCGTGTTCAGCTGTTTGGACAATTGGTTCGGCGGTTCACCCCAATCGTTGACGTCGGTGCCGCCCGGCAGAATTTTCACGCCCACCGAGTCTGCGGTAATCGAAAAGATCCGCGGCGTGATTTTTAATTCCCTCGCCGAAGCCTGGGCGCCGTTTTTACAGGTTGAATGTTCGTTAACCACAGCGGAGATCAGTGCCGTATTTGCTAACATCGCCGCCGACGACGACATGATTATTTTGAATCGCTTCGAAACCATAGGTGATGGCGAAGATTTGGGTTATGTGGACATCGTCTACCCCTACGCCAGCCTGAAGCTGGTACGAGATGTGCTGCGCTCGCGTATTCAAACCAGCGGCAGCGATGGTGAAGCCGACGTGCAGTGGGGCGACGATTTGCTGG
>CAZWQK010000038.1:0-10158 GCA_964635835.1 uncultured Pseudomonadales bacterium | reverse complement strand
CCTGCGCATGCCGGGATCAAAACCCGGTGCCTTACCGCTTGGCGACACCCCATCTGACTGGAAGCTAAATCTGTCTCCGCTACTGGGCGCTGTTTAACAAGCTTCGCCAGTGGTTCTCCGTTGGTGACAGCACCTGCCGGGCCTTCTGACATTACTCTGAGGGTGACGATTTTCGAGCGCGCTATTGTCCTGATCGGACCATGCAGTGTCAAACTTCTTTCGGCTCGCAACAATGCAAGCGAGAGCAGCCGTTGCTGCAGCCGGTGGATTGCTGCGCCTGTTTAGCGCCCCATTACCGGCCTGGGGAAAGACAGCACCACCCCCATGGTCATCTGGGCAGCGGTGATGTCCAGACGCCGGGGCCACCATACCCCGTCGAGGAGTTCGAAGCGGGAAAATTCCACTTGCCAGCCGGCCTGCTGCAGTTGCGTTATACGGCCTTGATCGTCGGTGCGGATCTGGCCTTGGGGCAGACTGGCTGCGGGTTCGCCCAAGAGCCATGACCCCATGGCTTCCAAGGGCACCGACCAGCCCAGATGCTGGTCCATCATGGCCCGGGCTGGTCCAGAGACGCTGTCGCGACCCGATGTAACCAGCAGAGACTGCTGGGTGCCCGCAAGCTGCAGGCGTCCCACCCCTAACGCACCCCACACGGTAATCTGGTACTCATCCTGAGTTTGCCGCCAGCGAAAGTTAAGACGCTGGTCGCCCTGGGCAGATTGCACAACCGCTTTGCCGCTGACCACATAGGGTGTGAGCAAGACGCTCGGCTGGGATACGCAGCCAGCCCCTGCCAACGCCAGGAGCCCCAGGACAAGCCAACGTCGCCAGGACCCAGTGCCCTGCACAGCGGCGCCGGCACGCCGGTAAGGGCTCGGTACAAGGCGCGAGTTAGACGACCACATGTCGAGTTTTGCCGGTAACGTTCATCTGCTTCGCCTGGGTGACTTCTGTTATCATTCGCGTCCTTAAATTTCTGTCGCAACGCTGTTCATGAGCATACTGGCATACGGCCTTAACTATCGCACGGCCCCTCTGGAGTTGAGGGAACGGGTGGCATTCCCGGAGGAAACTCTGGGCACAGCCCTGCGTGACCTGACCCAGGACCTGCCGCAAATCAGCGAAGTAGCCATTGTCTCTACCTGTAACCGCACGGAACTGTACTGTGCCGCCAGTAACGATTGCGCCAACGATCTGGGCAGCTGGCTGTCCGAGCGCCGGGACATTGCCGTTGCAGACCTGCAGGGTGCCAGCTATCAGTTCTGGGACGGCGACGCCGCCAAACACTCCATGCGCGTGGCCGCTGGCCTGGACTCCCAAATGCTGGGGGAACCGCAGATCATGGGGCAAATTAAATCCGCCTTTGAGCTGGCCAGAGCCCAGGGCACCAGCGGGCCTGAACTGAATCTGCTGTCGCGCTTGACCCTGCAAACGGCTAAAACCATCAGAACCCAGACGGATATCGGCCGCAATCCAATCTCTGTGGCCTACGCCGCAGTGTCCCTGGCGGCCCAGCTTTTCAGCGACTTACCCAGCAAGCGCGCGTTGCTGCTGGGCGCTGGCGAAACCGTGGCACTGGTGGGTGAACACCTGCGCGGCAAAGGCGTCACGGATCTGACCATTGCCAACCGCACCCTGGCCAACGCCACTACCCTGGCCGCCAAACTGGACGCCAAGGCCATTCAGCTATCCGACGTGGCCGAGGTTTTAGCGGACTTTGATATGGTCATTGCCTCCACGGGCAGCACTCTGCCGGTACTGGTCAAGGGCGCGGTGGAGCAAGCGATCCGCCAGCGCAAACGCCGGCCCATGTTCATGCTGGACATCGCGGTGCCCCGAGACATCGAGGCCGGGGTTGGTGACCTGCCAGACGTTTATCTGTACACCATTGACGACCTGACGGCGATTGTGGAGGTCAACAAAACTAAGCGGCTAGTGGCCGCCAGCGGCGCTGAATCTCTTGTGGATCAAGGGGCCGAGGAATATCGCCGGGAGCGGCGCATCGCTCAGGGCAACGGACTGCTGCAGGGATTTCGGCAGCAGGCCATACAAATTCGTGACGGTGAAGTGGAACGCGGCCTGAAGGCTATTGGCGATGGCGCGGATCCCGCCCAAGTGCTGGAACAGATGGCCGCTACGCTGACGAACAAACTCATTCACCCCACCACCGCCGGTATTCGGCAGGCCAGCGCCGATGGCCGCACAGACCGGCTGAACTTCATCCAGCAGCTTTACGGTCTGGAAGCCGCGGCATCGACGGATGAGGCCAATCGAGACGAGCAATCCTAGTGTTATTGACCGATTCCATGATGGCCAAGCTGGAAAGCTTACGCGACCGATTTGAGGAAGTGTCGGCGCTGCTGTCCGATGCCGAAGTGATGTCGGATCGAGAACGCTTTACTGCGCTGTCCAAAGAATATGCGGAAATCGAGCCTGTGGTGGGCTGCTATCAGCGGGCGGCTCAGCTGGAGCAGGACATTGCGGACAACGAGCAGCTGCTGGAAGAGGACGACCCGGACATGCGGGAACTGGCCCAGCAAGATATTGCCGACTGCAAAGGCCAGCTCGAAGAGCTGACCGAAGAGCTGCAAACCCTGTTGCTGCCCAAGGACCCCAACGATCAGTCCAACGTTTTCCTAGAAATTCGCGCCGGCACCGGTGGCGACGAGGCGGCAATTTTTTCTGGCGACCTGTTTCGCATGTACACCAAGTTCGCCGAGGGTAAAGGCTGGCGCGTGGAAGTGATGAACGAGCGTCCGGGGGAGCACGGCGGCTTCAAAGAAATCATCACGCGCATTGAAGGTCGGGATGTTTATAGCCAGCTGAAGTTCGAGTCTGGGGCCCATCGGGTGCAGCGGGTGCCGGAAACCGAATCTCAGGGGCGCGTGCATACGTCGGCCTGTACCGTGGCGGTGATGCCCGAGGTGGACGAGATTGGCGAAATTGAAATTGAGAAAAAAGACATTCGCGAGGACACCTACCGAGCCTCCGGTGCCGGCGGCCAGCACGTGAATAAAACCGACTCGGCCATTCGCCTGACCCATATCCCCACGGGTACCGTGGTGGAATGTCAGGACGAGCGCTCTCAGCACAAAAACCGCGCCCGGGCCATGTCGCTGCTGAAAGCGCGGCTACTGGATGCGGCTCAGACCAAGCAGCAGGACGAACAGGCGGCCAATCGCCGGCAGCTGGTGGGCTCCGGTGATCGGTCCGAGCGCATCCGCACCTATAACTTCCCTCAGGGCCGGGTAACGGACCATCGCATTAATCTCACCCTGTACAAGCTGGACGAGGTTATCGAAGGCGACCTTGGCGCGGTGGTCGAGCCCTTGGTGCGAGAGCACCAAGCGGATCTGCTCCAGCACCTGGCTGATGGTTAACCCAGGCGCAACCTGTGGCTAAGGCCGCGGACGCACAATCCATACGGCACTGGCTCGGCTCTCATCCGACACTCAATCGCCTGGACCTTGAGGTGGCGGTGTGCCGAGTGCTGAATTGTTCCCGAGCTTACCTGCTGAGCCACTCTGATCGGATATTAACGGCAGACGAAGTGTCCCAGCTCGCGCCCTGGAGTGAGGGGCTTTATAACCATGTGCCCTTGGCCTATCTGTGTGGCGAGCAGGAGTTTTGGGGATTGAAATTAACCGTGGATGAACGGGTTTTGGTGCCGCGGCCAGATACCGAAACCCTGGTAGAACAGGCCCTGCTGCGTTTAGCCCAGATGCGGGCTGGGACTAACGGTCCGTCCGCTGGGCCGCAACCACTGTCGGTGCTTGATCTTGGCACTGGCAGTGGCGCCATTGCCCTGGCGCTTGGATCAGAGCGCCGGGATCTGGATCTGCACGGCAGTGATCTGAGTCAAGAGAGCCTGAAGGTTGCTCAGCTCAATAGCCGCAGGCTTGGGATACCCGTGACCTTGCATCACGGTCACTGGTTCGACGGCCTGACCCAGCGCTTTCATCTTGTCGTCAGTAACCCTCCCTACATCGCGCCCCAAGATCCTCACTTACCAGCCTTGGGCGCGGAACCCAGCATGGCGTTGGTATCCCAAGATCAGGGCCTGGCGGATTTACGCCACATTGCCCGGCACAGCCTGGACCACCTTTATTCCGGGGGCTGGTTACTGCTGGAGCACGGCTTCGATCAGGGCGAGGCCGTCAGGGACCTGCTGGAGACTCAGGGTTTTCGCGGCGTTGGCACCTGTCGGGATTTGGGCGGCAACGAGCGGGTGACTTGGGGGCAGGCGGCGGATCAGGCAGAATCCCGTGATGAATGACCAGGAGCTATTGCGCTATAGCCGCCAGATTATGCTGCCGGAAGTGGACGTTGCCGGCCAGGAACGTCTGCTGTCTGCCAAGGTCTTGCTTATTGGCGCCGGGGGCCTGGGCTCCCCTATCGCTCTTTATTTGGCCGCGGCAGGCGTCGGCAGACTGACCATTGTGGACGATGATGCTGTGGACTCATCGAACCTGCAGCGACAGGTTGCCCACGCGGAAGCGGATCTTGGGACTAACAAAGCGGCATCCGCCGCTGCCGCGGTGCGGGCGCTCAATGGGGCAACCCAGGTGTTCGCCGTTGAACAACGGCTGGCGGAACCGGCGCTGTCCCGGCAGGTTGCCGAAGCGGACATTGTGCTGGACGCCACCGACAATGCGCAAAGCCGCTACGCCCTGAACGCTGCCTGCTGGCAAGCCGGCAAGCCCCTGGTCAGTGGCGCAGCCATTCGCTGGGAGGGACAGGTAACGGTTTTTGACCCGAACCTTGCCACCTCACCCTGCTATCAATGCCTTTACCCAACGCTGGATACCGATGCGGCCTTGAACTGCGCTGAGAACGGCGTCATATCGCCGCTGGTTGGCGTCATTGGCAGCCTGCAGGCGCTGGAGGCCGTGAAAAAGCTCAGCGGCAGTGGCGTCGGCTTAGTGGGCACAGTGCTGTTTTTTGACGGTAAGTACGGTGAGTGGCAGCGGATTTCGCTGCCTAAGCATCCCAACTGCCCAACCTGTGGCTAGGCAGCTTCAGCGCTAGCTGCTGGGCCAGGGCCTGCAGCAGCTGGTCTGTGACAACCTCCATATCCGTTGCCCCAAAGGCGGCCATGTGCGTGGTGGTTATATCGGTTAAACCGCAGGGATTGATGCCGTCGAAGGGCGCCAGGTCCATGTTCACGTTCAGGCTTAGACCGTGGTAGCAGCAGCCCTTGCGAACCCGCAGTCCCAGCTGGGCTATTTTTTGCGTGCCCACGTATACCCCGGGAGCCCTGGGTCGCAGCTGGCCGCTAATTTGGTACTGACTCAGCACCTGCTGAATGGCGCTTTCGATGCCTGAGACAAGATCTCTGACACCCATTTTTTTGCGCCGCAGGTCCAACAGTAAGTAACCGGTGATCTGACCCGGCCCGTGGTAGGTCACCTGACCACCCCGATCCGACTGCACGACGGGAATGCCTGTAGGCGCCAGCACATGCTCGGGCTTACCGGCTTGACCTTGGGTGTATACCGGCAGGTGGTCAGTCAGCCAGATTTCATCCGCCGTGCCGTCACCGCGCTGGCGGGTGAACTGCTGCATGGCCGCCAGGACAGTCTCATACCGGGTCTGCCCGAGCGTCCTGACGAGCACGTCGGTGAGTGCAAAAGGCCGGTCTGTCATAACACCTTACCCACTGAGATCTGCTGTTGAGGCATGAGCCTGCCCGCCTGCGGCAGGATTGACCTAAATAATGAGTCGAACCGCATCGTGGGCCAACAGCTCATCGTACAGGGCTCGCAGATGACCCTCACTTTCAGCCCACAAGTTTACGCGCAGGGAGACAAATTTTTCGCCGCGACTGTGACGGCTGCCGATGTCGTCAGGAGACACCTTCGGCGAGTGCCGACGCACAATTTCAATCACTTGGGCAGCGTGGTCATTGCCCGTGGCCACAATAATTTTTATCGGGTAGCGACAGGGAAACTCGAAGACCGGCTCATTACTCATCAGCAGCTGACTGGTTGAACAGCAGGTGGATGTAATCCCCAAGCTGGGAGAATACGCCGGCCTCTGCTACCGATACCAAGGCCACGACGTCTCCGGAATAAAGGCTCTCGCCGTCCAGGCTCAAGTTGATGGTGCCGAGTACGTCACCTTTGCGCACCGGTGCCTCAAAGAACTCAGGCACGGTGATAGAGGCTTCAATGTCTTTGTAGTAACCCTTTGGAAAAGTCAGCACCACGTCTTCAGCAACGCCCAGGGGCATGGTTTCCACCGTGCCGTAGTACATGGGCTGTTCCTGCAGGGTTTGACTTCGGGTGTAGAGGGTTTTGGTTTCGTAGTTGCGGAACCCGTAGGACAGCAGCTTTTGGCTTTCGCGCATGCGCGCCTCATCGCTATCGGTGCCCAGTACAACGCTGATTAGGCGCATACCGTTACGCTCGGCTGAGGCTACCAGGCAGTAACCGGCGGCGTTGGTGAAACCGGTTTTTACGCCGTCTACCGAACGGTCGCGCCACAGCAGCCGGTTGCGATTTGGCTGCTCGATGCCGTTAAACGTAAAGCTCTTTTGCGCATAAAGCCGATACTGCTCCGGGTGATTTTCGATCAGCGCTCGAGTCAGCAGGGCCAGATCTTTGGCGGTGCTGTAGTGGCCTTCGTCGGGCAGGCCGGTGGCGTTACGGAACTGGGTATCTTTCAGTCCAAGCTGTTTGGCCTGCTGATTCATTAAATCCGCAAAAGTCTCTTCGTTGCCGGCAATATGCTCTGCCAGGGCTACGCTGGCGTCGTTACCGGATTGAATGATGACGCCCTTGAGCAGGTCCTCTACAAGGACTGTTGTGCCCTCACGAATGAACATCTTTGAGCCCCCGGTGCGCCAGGCGTTGACACTGATTTGCACCGGTTCGTCGATACCAAGACGGCCACGCCGGATTTCCTCTTCCACCACGTAGCCGGTCATGATTTTGGTCAGGCTGGCAGGGGCATTACGCTCCTCGGCGTTGCGCTCGGCCAGTACCTTTTGGGTGGTGGCGTCGATCAGCAGATAGGACGTGGCTTGAAGGGTTGGCGGCGGCAAGGTGGGTACCGCATAGGCGGCAGCACTCAGGCAAAACCCAAACATCAGCACAGTCAGTGAAGTAACAACTCGAAGCATAAAAAACGGCGCCTGTGGAAAGCAGAAATACTAGCGCCCAAGCACCAGCTTGGGCAAACCAATATCCAATGTTAACAGCAGTGCTCGCAGCCGCTCGCTCTTGGCAGGGGAACTGACCGGGCCAAAACGCAAGGCATAACCGCCGGTGCCCAGAGCCACCACCTGTCCGGACACCGCTTCCAGCAATAGCATCTGCTGCAGCGCGGCCTGGGCCTCTGCCGCGGTGGCAAAGCTGCCGGCGTGGTAGTAGCGAGCGTCTTTAGCCGGGGCCGGGGCAACCCTGTTTTCTGGCTCAGTGAGGGTCTCAACCCTCACCCGGGCCGTGCCGTTGTAAGCAAACCCAAGTTTGACTGCAGCGGCGTAGGACAGGTCGATGATGCGGTCATCGTGGAAGGGGCCGCGGTCGTTGATTTTAACCACGGTGCTGCGGCCGTTGTGTAAATTCGTGACCCGAGCAAACACGGGAATCGGCAAAGAACGGTGGGCGGCGGTGAGCTGGTACATATCGAAGGGTTCGCCGCTGGAGGTTCGGCGGCCGTGAAATTTCACCCCGTACCAGGAGGCATTTCCCTCGGCCTGGTAGCCCTCAGCGCTGGCGGATACCCGGTAGGTTTTACCCCACACTTGATATTGTTCCGGGTTGCCGGTCTTACTTTTTGCCAGCGCTGTCACCACGGGATCCGGGGTTTGGGCCAAGGCCTGGAGCTGACTTTGACTGAGGGCCGGCGCTCGATCGGGCCCTGTGCCCGCAGGCGGCTGGGTGGCGAGACCCGTACAACCCATAACCAAACCCCATCCCAGTAGCAGCAGCCAGACCCGCGAGTTGGAAAAGACATTGGCCCCTATCGACATTAGCGGCTCCCGCGGCGAGCCAGGATGAGCTGGCTGAGCTCGTGCACCGCCATGGCATACAGGCGGCTGTGGTTGTAGCGGGTGATCACATAGAAGTCTTCGTAGCCCAGCCAGTAGTCAACGCCGTCGGGCTGCTGCATGCGCATGAAGGTCGCTTTGCGGTCGTCAGACTGGTCAGAGTCAATCACGACGCCTTGCTCCCGCCAGTAGCCGACGGTTGCCGTCGGACGCAGGCCGCTGTTCGCCATAGCCACCAGCTCCGCGCGCTCCTCGGCCAGGCGTACCGCCTCGACCACCTCTCCCTGGCCACTCCAGCCGTGGCGCGCAAAGTAATTTGCCACGCTGCCTATGGCATCGGTTTTATTGGTCCAGATGTCACGCACGCCGTCGCCATCAAAGTCCACGGCATAGCTGCGATAACTCGACGGGATAAACTGGCCGTAGCCCATGGCGCCAGCATAGGACCCTTTCAGGCTCAAAGGATTTTTGCCCTCCTCACGAGCCAACAATAAATGTTCGGTGAGCTGGCCGCGGAAAAACGCTGCCCGAGGCGGATAGTCGAAGGCCAGGGTGCTCAGAGCGTCCACCACGCCAAATTTCCCCGTGACCCTGCCGTAGCGAGTTTCCACGCCAATGATGGCGACAATAACCTCCGGCGCAACGCCGTACACCTGCTCCGCCCGTTCCAGGGCGGCTAGATTTTCCTGCCAGAAGGTCACGCCCTGACTGATGCGGGGCTCGTCCACCAGAATTTTGCGGTATTCGTGCCATACCAGACGGCGTTCGGCAGGCCGGGACATTAACTCGATAATGCGCTCTTGCTTCCGGGCCTGAGCAAAAACCTCTCTCAGGGCCTGGCGCGAAAAGCCGTGCTCGGTCACCAGCTCTTCAATATAGGCCTGCACTTCCTGGCGCTGGAGATAGGAGTCCTGGGCTGCCGTCAGCGGCGCGAAAAAAGCGCTAAACACTACTAAGCCAAACGCTGCTAGACGATGCCGCGTGGATAGCAGCCAATTACAGGGGGCCAAGGAAGGTTCCGTCATAAAAATTACCAAGCCTTATGAGTACGCACGGACATGATGACACCAAACCCGGCCATTAAGGTAATGGCGGAGGTGCCGCCATAGCTCACCAGGGGCAGCGGCACGCCCACCACCGGCAAAAGGCCGCTTACCATGGCGACGTTAACAAACAGATAAACGAAGAACGTGAGTACGAAAGCGCCAGCCAGCAAACGCCCAAAGGTGCTGCCGGCCTGGGCCGCCAGCCAGAGCCCGCGCGCGATAATCAGCAGGTACATGGTGAGCAGAAATACCACGCCGGAAAAACCCAGCTCCTCACCGATAACCGCGACAATAAAGTCCGTTCGCGCCTCAGGCAGAAAATCCAGATAACTTTGACTGCCTTGGAACAGGCCTTTGCCGAACAACCCGCCAGAGCCGATGGCCGTAGTGGATTGAATGATATTCCAGCCCGCACCTAAGGGATCACTTTGGGGATCGAACAGCGTCAGGATTCGCTGGCGCTGATAGCCTTCAAGAACAAAGCGCCAAATCAGGGGCGCTGCTGCTGCCATGGTCATCAGTGCACCGATCACCCATCGCCAGGACAAGCCTGCCAACAGCAGTACCGCAAAGCCGGCGCCAAAGACCAAAATGCTGGTGCCCAAATCTGGCTGACGACCAATTAACAGGGCAGGCAGGGCGACGAGCAGCAAACAAATGCCCGTATGCTTGAGAGACGGCGGCAGGGCGCGGCGCTGCAGGTACCAGGCAATCGCCATGGGCACCGCCAGCTTCATCAATTCCGAAGGTTGAAATCGCAGCAGGCCGGGCACCTCCAACCACCGCTGCGAGCCCTTAACGGTAACGCCAGCGAACAGCACCAAGATCAAAAACGTCAGGCCCACAAGGTAAAACACCGGCGCGAAGCGCAAATACAGTTGCGGGGGGATCTGTGCGGCAACGATCAGGGCGACATAGGCCAGCCCCAACCGCTGAACCTGGGCAACAAAGAGCGCTTCATTGCCGTCCACCGCGCTGCGCAGAACCATCAGACCAAACACCACCACGACGGTGATGAGCAGGACCAATAGCGGATCTATGTGCAGCCGGAAGTACCATCGGGATGCCGTCGACGCCGCCGCATCATAGGGCGACAAGGAACGCTGAAAGTCAGAGGTA
>CAZWQK010000037.1:0-10177 GCA_964635835.1 uncultured Pseudomonadales bacterium | reverse complement strand
CCCGAGACGGTATGAGTTTTCGCCAATTTCGCGAAGAGATCCGCAGCGAGCTGACCATAACGAGGCTGCAGCGCGCGATGATTAATCGCCGTGTTGCGATCAGTGAACAGGATGTTCAGGCACTGCTTAACTCGCCTTTTTACCAGCAGATGTTCTCTGATGAATACCGGGTAGGGCACATAATGCGAAGCCTCGCCGACAACGCCAGCGATGCCGATAAAGAAGCAGCGCTAGCCGAGGCCGTTGGTCTAGTGGAAGAACTGCGTGACGGTGCCGACTTCGCGCAGATGGCCATAGCAAAATCTTCTGCCAGCACCGCGTTAGAAGGCGGGGATTTGGGCTGGCGCCGGGCCGGTGAGCTGCCAACCTTGTTCGCAGACGCAGTGCTGGAAATGCAGGTAGACCAGATCGCCGATCCCATCGTCACTGGCTCAACGATTCACATAGTTAAGCTGTTGGGCCAGCGTGGAGCAGGCACCCAGCGTGCTGAACAAACCAACGTCAGCCATATTTTGATTCGCCCCTCAGAAATACTCTCGCTGGAACAAGCCAAGGTTAAAGCAGAGAATGTGTACAAGTTGCTTCAGGACGGCGGCGATTTTGCTGAGCTGGCAAAAGAGTATTCCGAAGACCCGGGTAGCGCCTTAAACGGTGGTGCGCTTGGATGGTCGACACCGGATCAATTCGTACCGGAGTTCGCTTTGGTTATGGCCGATACTGAGATCGGTGCCATAAGCACACCTTTTCAAAGTGAATTTGGCTGGCACATCCTGCTGGTGCATGATCGCCGAGAACAAGATATGAGCGACGAAGCTCGGCGCAACATGGCCATGGATTTGCTGTTCCGTCGGCGATTTGAAGAGGAACGTCAAGAATGGCTGAAGGAAATTCGTGACGAAGCCTTCGTTGAAATCCGCCTTTAGCAGCCAATGCCAGTAATCGCCATTACCCCCGGTGAACCCGCCGGTATTGGTCCCGATCTTATGATCCAAGCTGCGCAAAAACCACGTAGCGCGAAGTGGGTGGTGGTCGCCGATAAAAAGCTGCTGGCGTCCCGGGCCGCACTGTTATCGCTGCCCCTGCATCTTGACGAGCAATTGGATAACCCAAGCAGCCAAGCGATGCACCTCACCGTTTTAGACACGCCCCTGGCGGCCCCAGTACAGCCGGGTTTACTCAGCGTAGAGAATGCAGCGGCGACATTGCAGGCTTTAGATCGGGCAATTCAGGGATGTCTGGAGCAGCGGTTTCATGGGCTGGTGACGGGCCCGATGCAAAAGTCAGTCATGATGGAAGCCGGCATACCTTTTTCCGGTCACACCGAGTATCTCGCCCAAGCGGCGGGGGTGCCCGATGTTGTGATGATGCTGGCCAGTGATGTTATGCGCGTGGCGTTGGCCACCACTCATGTGCCCCTGCAGGCAGTAGCTGCTGAACTAACCCAAGAATTGCTGGAGCGTCGGCTGCGCATTTTACGTGCTGCGCTGCAGTCTCAGTTCGGTATTTCCTCACCCCGGCTCTTGGTCTGTGGTTTAAATCCTCATGCCGGGGAAAGTGGCCACTTAGGCCGCGAGGAGATCAACGTCATTGAGCCGGTTTGCCAACGACTGCAAGAGGAGGGGTGGGACATTCGCGGTCCGCTTCCTGCCGATACCCTCTTTACCCCTAAGTATCTGGATCAGGCTGACGCTGTATTGTCGATGTTCCATGATCAGGGTCTTCCGGTGCTGAAGTATTCGGGCTTTGGTCGTAGCGTTAACATTACGTTAGGTTTGCCCTTTGTTCGCACCTCAGTTGACCACGGCACGGCGCTAGATCTGGCCGGTAGCGGTCAAGCGGAGTTGGGTTCGTTCAACGAAGCAATGGCAATGGCGATGACCTTGGCTGAATACCTGCATGCGTCCGCGTAAGCGTTTTGGTCAGCACTTTTTGCACGATCAGCGTGTTTTGCAAAACATCGCAAATGCGTTGGCGCTGCGCCCTCAACAACGAGTCTTTGAAATAGGCCCCGGACAAGGAGCGCTTACGCAATACCTCTTTAGCGACAAGCTTGAACGGTATTTGGCGGTAGAAATCGACCGGGACTTAGCGCCGTTGTTAGAACCGAGGTTCCCGGGCATCGAAGTTATCGAGCAGGATATTCTGCGAGTGGATTTAGCACAGCACTTGACGAAATCGACATCAGCGAGCCCGTGGCGGGTAGTGGGTAATTTGCCCTACAACATTTCTTCGCCATTTCTCATGCAGTTGGTTAATCACGTGCTGGCTTGCCCGACCAGCGTGCAGGACATGCACTTTATGCTGCAAAAAGAGATGGCCCTGCGCCTAACCGCGGTGCCTGGCACCAAGTCCTGGGGGCGTCTGAGCGTGATGACCCAGGTAACCCTTAACGCCGACTATTTATTCGACGTGCCTCCCAAGAGCTTTCGGCCACCACCAAAAGTCGATTCGGCTGTGATTCGGCTGACGCCAAAACCGGACAGTCGATTACCGGTATCACGAACCAGTTTAGATCAAGTGTTACGGTTGGCTTTTGCGGGACGAAGAAAGCGTTTGTCCAATGCTTTGAAAACACTGAATTTAGACTGGCAGCAACTGGGCGTGGATTCGGCTTTGCGGGCCGACGACGTTACTGTTGACGGCTTTTTAGCGATAGCTGGCGCCACCGATAAGGCGAAGATTCCGTCGGGCTGAGCACCTGCAACATGTGGCTGATTAAGAACCACGGTAACCATGTGAGAACAAAATGGAGAGCGAAATAAATCTTGATGAGCATATCGATGTGTCTGTGCAGGTGCGCTTCCTGGCGAACGATTCAGCACCGGACCAAGAGCGCTTCGCTTTTGCCTATACCATAACCATAGAAAATCGTGGCCCGGTGCCCAGTCAGTTGTTGAACCGGCATTGGATCATCACCGATGGACTTGGCGAGGTTCAAGAAGTACTGGGCCCAGGAGTCATTGGTCAGCAACCCTGGCTTGCCAAGGGAGAGCAATTTACCTACACCAGCGGCGCGGTGCTGAAGACTCCGGTTGGCACCATGCACGGGAGCTATGAATTTCGTACCGATGGGGGCGAAGTTTTTCAGGTGCCAATCGAGGTCTTTTCACTCCGTGTTGAAGGCGCGGTGCATTAATCGCCATGGCAGTTTATGCGGTTGGTGATGTTCAGGGTTGTTGGCGTGAGCTAAAAGCCTTAATGAAGAAAATTCAACTCAAGGACAGCGATGAGCTCTGGCTGGCCGGAGATTTGATTAACCGCGGCCCTGACTCACTACAGGTACTTCGGCGCCTGCGCGCTATGGGCGAGCAATGCCGAATTGTGTTGGGTAACCATGATCTGCACTTTTTGGCGATTGTTTTCGGAGCCAAAAGTCCTAACGCCAAAGACACCTTTGATGAATTGTTGGGGGCCGATGATGTTGAGGAGCTCGCCCACTGGCTGCGTGGTCAAAAGCTGGTCCACACGGGTTTCGGGCACGCTATGGTTCATGCCGGTATTCCACCGGGTTGGTCTATTCAGCGGGCCCAAAAATATGCCCAAGAAGTCGAGGCCGTGATCGGTCAAAGTAACGACGAGGCAGCAAAATCTGCGCTCTCCTATCGGGACTTTTTTGCCTCTATGTATGGCAATCGGCCGGCCCAGTGGGATCACAACCTCGAGGGCATTGATCGATTGCGAACGATAGTAAATTACCTGACGCGCATGCGGCTGCTTGAACCCGACGGTTCGTTGGACTTTGCCCACAAAGGAGCCCTGGAGGATCTGCCCAAAGGTCTAACGCCCTGGTTCTTAGCACCCCGCCGCCAGCAATCAACTCACAAGATTTTGTTTGGCCACTGGGCCTCGCTCAATGGCGAAACTCGCACCCAGGACTGCGTTGCGTTAGATACGGGCTGCGTTTGGGGCCGGCAGCTGACGGCCTACCGTCTGGATAATGGTCGTAGAACGACGCAACGCGCCCTCAGCGTAAATTGACGATTGTCAGCGGAGAACGTTGGCGTTTGGCTCAAAGAGGTCTTGCGCAGTTAGCCGTAGTTCCACCACAGTATTGGGGTATTGCCATATATAGGCCTGAACGTGCTAACCCATAACCTTGAAATCTACTTAGTCGGTGGTGCCGTCCGCGATCGGTTAATCATTGAGCAAAGGGGCGAACCGGATTCTCTAAGGGGAAAAGATCGCGACTGGGTAGTTGTTGGCGCCACTGCTGAGGAGCTCCTGGATCTTGGGTTTGTTCAGGTCGGCAAGGATTTCCCCGTTTTTCTGCACCCTGAAACCAAGGAAGAGTACGCTCTGGCGCGCACCGAGCGGAAGTTAGGCAGCGGGCACGGTGGTTTTGCCGTGGACGCCAACCCTTCGGTGACCCTGCTGGAAGATTTGTCGCGGCGGGATCTAACCATCAATGCCATCGCTCAAGATCAGGATGGACGATTAATCGATCCAAGCGGCGGTCAGCAAGACATCGCTGAGGGCTGGTTACGCCACGTTTCCCCTGCTTTCATTGAGGATCCGTTGCGAGTATTTCGCGTGGCCCGTTTTGCCGCGCAGTTGCCGGGGTTTCAGGTCGCCTTTGAAACCCACCAGTTGATGCAGCAAATGTGTTCTCAGGGCGAGCTCGCAACGCTCTCGCCAGAGCGTGTTTGGCAAGAATTATCCAAAGCCCTTGGCGGGCCAATGCCGCAGCGTTTTTTCCAGGTTCTTGATGCCTGTGGTGGACTGGTTCAGTGGCTGCCGGAGTTTCAGGGCGCAGTGTCGGAACTGACGTTTGACTCACGTCCAGAGCCCACGATTCGGCTTGCTAAGCTACCCTTGTCAGAGCAAGCCTTGCTGACTTTGGTTCAGCGTTTGCGCGGCCCCAAATCCTATATTCAACTCATCGAAGACCGTTTCGGTCATCTCTCGCTTCTGCAAAGCTGGCCGCACATTGAAGCAAACGCACTGCACACCATGTTGATGCGGCTGCGGGCATTGCAGGATCGCCGGCGATTGGTGGCGTTGGTTGGTTTGATGGACTTGGCGGAACAGCGCTTGCAGCTGGAGCAACAGCTGTTGCCGCTATGCGCATCGTTACAGGCGATTCGACTGTCCCCTGACGAACAGGCGCAACTGCAGGGTGCAGAATTCGGTCAGGCATTGAGTCGTCGGCATCAGCGCCATATTGGAGAAGTTCTCGCCCGCATGCAGAGGCCATAAAAGCTAAGGCTCTGCCCGATTTTCCCGATATATCTCTACGCCAACGGCGTCTGCCGCGGCTACTGCGTTAGGCTTCTCTACGCGCACGGTGACCGCCCCAGCGCCAGCGCCGAGACACAGCGTCGCTAGATCCTCCACCAGCGTCTCAATGAGCAAATACTCTCCGGCAACGGTCATTGCCTGCACGGCTTCCGCTACCGCTGCATAGTTCAACGTATCGTCAATGTTGGTGCTCTTGGCGGCAGCCGATATATCCGTATGCAGTGCAAGGTTAATGATGACGGGCTGTGGCGTGACACGCTCCTGGGGCAGGATGCCCAAAATGGCGTCAAAGGTCAGGTCGCGAATCAGGATCCGGTCATTAGCCGTTGTCTCATCATTCATATGGCGGCTAGCTCTGTCATGGGCCAGCGCGGCCGGGTTTGAATGGCCAGGCCCTCAGACTCACCGCCGGTCATGCGCATCGCGCCAGCGTAAGCAATCATCGCGCCGTTGTCTGTGCACAGGTCTAAAGGCGCATAAATGATTTCCGCATCCAGATGTTTGGCGAGCTCTGTTCGAAGGCGTGTGTTAGCACTTACTCCGCCAGCGATTACCAGTTGCTTAGCTTGGGTTTGCTGAACAGCCCGTCTGCATTTGATGACCAGGGTGTCCACCGCTGCCATCTCAAAAGCGATAGAGACATCGGCTATGTCCTGTTCGTTTAAAGGAGTTAAAGCCTGCACCGTATTGAGGGCGAAGGTCTTCAAACCGCTAAAGCTGAAATCCAGTCCAGGCCGGTCGGTCATAGGTCGTGGAAAGTGGAACCGCTTCGGGTCCCCTTGGGTCGCCTGTTCGGCAATCTTTGGGCCACCAGGATAGCCAAGACCCAGCAGTTTGGCAGTTTTGTCGAAAGCCTCACCAGCCGCATCGTCCACAGATTCGCCCAGCAGGTCGTAGTCGCCAAAATTTTTCACATGAACCAGTTGGGTATGGCCGCCAGACACCAACAGCGCCACAAATGGCAGCTCCAAAGGGCTGCCCTGACGACTGATCAGTGGCGCTAACAGGTGGGCTTCCATGTGATGAATGCCGAGGGCGGGAATACCCAGGGACCAGGCAAGACTCTTGGCAAATGTGGCACCCACCAGCAAAGCGCCCATGAGCCCTGGTCCCGCGGTATAGGCAACGCCGTCAAGATCGTCCAGATTTTTCCCGGCAGCGCTGAGCACCCGCTCGGTCAGAGGCGTAATTTTACGAATGTGATCCCGGGAGGCCAGTTCTGGCACCACGCCGCCATAGTCCGCGTGAAGCGCAACTTGGCTGTGCAGGGCGTGGGCTAGCAACCCTTCGTCGCTGTGGAAAAGGGCCAAACCGGTCTCATCACAGGAGCTTTCGATACCAAGAATAAGCATGGGCGCATGTTACAAAAATGCGCCTGTGGATGCTGCGAAATCTGGCGGAGATCCGCGAGTCTTGTGGGGTTGCCGCTGCCAAGGCCACTGTGTAGAATCCGCGCCCTCATTAGATACAAGTTGAAACATGCCTCACGTAAGAGTCAAAGAAAACGAACCGTTTGATATCGCATTGCGACGATTCAAGCGCTCCTGTGAAAAAGCTGGTGTGCTCAGCGAAGTGCGCCGACGAGAGTTTTACGAAAAGCCCACGGCAGTGCGTAAGCGCAAAGCGGCAGCGGCGGTAAAGCGTCACATTAAAAAACTGCAGCGCGAATCGAGAAAGTTCGAGCGATCCTACTAGCTCTGGGCGAAGACGCTGCTTGAGTATTAGCTTAGGCGGCAAAACGACAGTTAAGACCGTTCAAGCAGGCGCTGGAAGAGTCGTGAAACCCAGCGCTAAAGGTAAGACAGCCCGATGCTGTTGTTAGCGAAGCCGACGATTAATCAAGACTACGCTACAATGAAAAGCCCCTCTCGCAGGGGCTTTTTTTATGGCTGGGCTTGCCCAGTCGACCCGTTACCCAACAGGAAATGGACATGTCCGAACTCAAAGCAGCACTAACGCAGGCCACTAAGGAAGCGATGAAAGCGCGAGATAAAGACCGCGTCGCGACACTTCGGATGGTTAACGCCGAGCTAAAACGTATTGAGGTTGACGAGCGCCGAGACTTAGGCGACGAGGATGTTTTTGCGGTGTTGAATAAGATGCTTAAGCAACGCAAGGACGCTATGCAGCAGTTTAAAGATGCTGGCCGGGACGATCTGGCCAGTATCGAGGCCTATGAAATCAGCGTGGTCGAAGCATTTTTACCGGCCCAGATGACAGGCGACGAATTAGCTGAGTTTGTTGCCAGTCTCGTCTCCAAAGCCGGCGCCCAAGGCATGCAGGATATGGGTAAGGTGATGGCGCTGCTTAAATCTGAAGGCCAAGGCCGCGTGGACATGGGCGCGGCCAGCGCGTTAGTTAAAGCGCAGCTGAGCTGATAGCGCGAAATAGCCGGCGACACGTTCGGTACCGGAATCGATTCCGGTCACTCACTCGGGATGTGCTAAGGTATCCGGCCAATGTCTGATGGGTTTGTTCGTGGCTGGCCTGATACCCCAATCTTTTATTAACGATTTGATTGATCGCGTAGATATCGTCGACGTGATAGGCGGCCGCGTGGCGCTGAAAAAGACCGGGAAAAATTATTCTGGCCTGTGCCCTTTTCATGATGAAAAGTCCCCATCCTTCTCTGTGAGCCCAGACAAACAGTTTTTCCATTGTTTCGGATGCCAGGAAAGCGGTACCGCGCTGACCTTCCTGATGAAATACGAACGCATGGAGTTTGTCGAAGCGGTTGAGGCCCTGGCCAAGGACTTGGGCCTAACCGTGCCCAGAGAGAAATCCAGTCGCAACTATGTGGAAGTAGATCAGGGAATTTACCAGGCGCTGGAAGGCGCCGAGGGCATTTACCGCCTAGCCTTGCGCGGCGCAGACCTGGCGGTGGCCTATCTGAAAAGCCGCGGCTTGACCGGCATCACTGCTAGAGATTTCGGCATTGGCTATGCCCCAGAGGGCTGGCACAACGTCAGCGAAGCCTTGATGGCCAAAGGCGCAACCAGCGATGCTTTGCTTCAAGCCGGTCTGACCATCAAGAACGACAATGGCCGAGTGTATGACCGTTTTCGGCATCGCATCATGTTTCCTATTCGCGACATGCGTGGTCGAGTCATTGGCTTCGGTGGCCGCAAACTGGGCGACGAAGAGGGGCCCAAGTACCTGAATTCACCTGAAACGCCGGTATTTTCCAAAAGCCAAGAGCTCTATGGACTGTATGAAGCGCGGAAAGCGCTGCGCAATATCGATCGACTGCTGGTGGTTGAAGGTTATATGGACGTTGTGGCCCTGGCGCAAAACGGATTCCGTAATGCCGTGGCCACATTAGGCACTGCCACGGGAGAAGCCCACTATCGGAAGCTTTATCGCTACACCGATGAAGTAGTTTGCTGTTTTGACGGCGATAAGGCCGGGCGCGCCGCAGCTTGGCGTGCTTTAGAGAGCGCGCTGCCAGTATTAAACGAGCACCGGCAGTTGAAGTTCGTATTTTTACCAGACGGCGAAGACCCGGATTCTTTAGTGCGAGATAACGGTGCAGAGGCTTTTAACGAGTTCTTGCGCAACGCAACGCCCGGCATCGAATACCTTTTCAGCAAGCTTAGCGAGGGTTTAGATCTGCAAACGCTGGATGGTCGGGCTCGTTTCATGGGATTGGCCAATCCTTATGTGGACAAAATTCCTGAAGGCATATTAAAAGATCTGGTGAAAGCGCGGGTGCGAGAGATTGGCGGGATGTCGGCTCCACTGGCGGGCAGCGCCAAGGCACCAGTTACGCGCCAGGGAACATCACACGGCGTTTTGGCTGGTAAAGGCTCGGTGCGTGCCCAGCGGTTGCTCACGATCTTATTGAAAGCACCCTCGCTTTGGCATCAGCTGGACGAGGACTTGCGCCGGCAAATCCTGGCCCACAGCAACGACATGGGGCTGCTCGGCGAGCTCACCAATTTTCTGTTAGATCGCCCAGAGGCAAATGTGGATGAGATTCTGATCGGTTGGCCCCAAGACGAGAGCCAACAGGCGTTAATTGAGCTAGCAAAAAAACCACTGGATTTGGGTGAGGAAGCCTGGCTGCAAACTCTTGCAGAGGGTTTTACGAATTTACTGCGCCAAAGAGAAAAAAATCAAAGGCAGGCCCTGCTTGCAGAGCTTGCCGCTCAGGGGGAAGACGAGAAGGTGAAAGCAGCCATGAGCGAGTCAATATCCTCAAACTCGCCCTAGCTTTTCCTTGGGTACTTACCTAAGGCCCTCAAACAGGTGATGGACACTCGGCGATCTATCGAAGGCCCAATGCCGCCCCATGAAGAGGCGTCTACGGGCATAACTGGCGGTGATGTCTGGTGTCTGAAGAACTGCATTGGTATAATCCAAGGTTAACTCGGACAAAACGGTCAACATCGAAAAGCGTTGGACAACTCGCCAAGACGTTAAGTAAGGACTTTGGCGCGCATTTCAGTCCACTTCATTCTGCCGATAAGTTATGTCATCGAGGCGAGCAACAGCAGTTGCCACAAGGCTTTAGCAAAGCAAGGCCCCAGCAAAGTACAGCTCCGGCAAAGTAAGGAGGATAAAAACTTTGGCCAAAAGGTTTGTCAGATAAACGCAAGACAATCCAACCACAGTGATCACAAAGGTGTCTGATGTTGCCGAGAAGTCAGGTAGCAAGCGTTGCAGGCGCCAAACGCTTCAAGTCGGGGAAATATGAGTAAACAAATTACGACCGTACAGCAACAGTCACGCCTCAAAGAATTAATCGCCAAGGGCAAGGAGCAGGGATATCTCACTTATGGTGAGGTAAACGATCATCTGCCCGACGATATCTCTGACCCAGAGCAAATCGAAGACATCATCCGCATGATTAACGATATGGGCATCACGGTTTACGAAACCGCGCCGGATGCAGACGATTTGCTGTCCACGGAAGAAAATACCGCCGACGAGTTGGCCG
>CAZWQK010000036.1:0-10357 GCA_964635835.1 uncultured Pseudomonadales bacterium | reverse complement strand
GAGAAGGTGTCGACGCCGTGCTTGCAGGCACTGGCTGCGAGGCCTTTTTAGGGACCTAAGTTATGCGACTTGGTACGCGCCTGCGCTCGCTCGCCATGAGGATCTTGGCCTCTAAGCGCTTGCTTAAGCGCCGCCAAAGCGGCATTAGTAATGAATAGATCCATAGCCGCTATGCCCAAGCCGTTCTTCTCGACAAATCACCCCGCTGAACCACAAATAAAGATATCCAGAAACTAACACTAGAGGACCCAATAATGACCCGAAAAACTACTACTATCATTGGCGTGGCAGTTGCACTTCTGCTCCTGGTCGGTGTCGGCCTTTTTCGCGCTCCTGCCATACAGGATACGTTCATGAAGCAGGCCGCCACTACCTTGCTGAACATGTCAGCGCCTTCATTTGAAGGCCTCAACGTGGTGGTATGCGGCAGCGCATCGCCGATGGGCAACAGCATGGAGCGCGCTCAGGCCTGTATCGCCGTGGTAACCCCCGAGCACTTTTTCCTCATCGACACAGGTGCTCGCTCCCCGGTTCGCATCGCTCAAGCCCGGCTGCCTATGAACCGGATCACCGGCGTACTGCTGACCCACTATCACTCTGACCATATCGCATCGCTGCCCGACGTGAACTTACAGTCTTGGATAGCTGGCAGGAACACCAGCCTGCCAGTCTACGGCCCGAAGGGTGTCGACCAAGTGGTCAAGGGATTTAACCAGGCTTATGCCCTAGACCAGGGCTATCGAGCGGCCCATCACGGTACTGAATTACTGCCGCCATCCGCGGGCCCGATGACGCCAATTACTATTGAACCCGGCATCGTCTGGCAAGACGACAGCTTAACTATCACCAGCTTCATTGTTGAACACGATCCCATCGAGCCAGCAGTAGGCTATCGCGTGGATTACCAAGGGCGATCGGTAGTGGTCAGTGGCGACAGCAATGCCGTACCCAGCCTCTTTGCCGCCGCAAAGAATTCCGATCTACTTTTTCATGACGCCCTCGCCAGGCACTCTCTGGACATCATGATGGACGCGGCCACCGCTGCGGGTCAGGACTCGATGGCAAAGATCATTCACGACGTTATCGACTACCACGCGGATACGCGCACGCTGGAACAGGCCGCCGATGACGCCGGCATCCGCCAGCTGGTTCTTTACCATTTAGTGCCTACGCCAGCAAACGCCCTAGCAGAATCAATCTTCCGACGAGGCCTGAGAGACGAAACCCTGTTGGCCAACGACCTGCAGACTTTTAAGCTACCCATAGGCTCCGCAGAGATCCTCATTAATTGAGTAGATCCGGCCACTGAGCCCACTGGGGTTACCTGCTAACCTTGTGCCCTCGCAAGGGGAGCGGGTATGCCCATTTCTTCACCAGGACAGATCACGCAGCCTCGGGCAACTCCCCGCTGCTTGCCTGCTGCCCGCTCGCCTGAAGCAGCCCGAATTTGTCGAGGGTAAACCAATCTCCCACCGAGGTGCTTTGAATGAAAATCACTGCTCTGGAAACCTTTATTGTCGCTCCGCGCTGGTGCTTGTTAAAAATCTCAACCGACGAAGGCTTAGTGGGCTGGGGAGAACCCGTGCTGGAAGGACGTGCCCACACGGTTGCCGCCGCCGTAGCGGAACTTGCCGACTACTTGATTGGCGAGGATCCGCTACAAATCGAGCGACATTGGCAGACCCTTTATCGGGGCGGCTTTTACCGCGGCGGCGGGATCCACATGAGCGCCATTGCCGGCATCGACCAGGCCCTGTGGGACATAAAGGGGAAGTTCCACAACGCCCCAATCCACCAGCTATTAGGCGGTCAGGTTCGGGAGCGGATTCGGGTTTACGCTTGGGTCGGCGGCGACCGGCCTGCAGATATCGTCAACAGCGCCCAACAAGCCATCAGCGACGGTTTCAAGGCCACCAAGATGAACCTCACTGAAGAAATGCAAATTGTCGATAGCCACAGCAAAATCGATGCAGCCGTTGCTCGTATCGCCCACTTGCGAGACGCCGTGGGTAGCGCTCTGGATATTGCCGTTGATTTTCATGGCCGGGTGCACGCGCCCATGGCAAAAACGCTGATTCACGCTATCGAACCCTATTCGCCGCTTTTCGTGGAGGAGCCAGTGCTCAGTGAACACCTGGAGGCCATGGCAGATTTACGCCGGCAGACTCATATTCCAATCGCCACCGGCGAGCGACTGTTTTCTCGGTTCGACTTTAAAAATCTATTCACCTTGGGCGCTGCAGACATCATTCAGCCGGATCTATCCCACGCGGGCGGCATTACCGAGTGCAAGAAAATCGCGGACATGGCAGAAACTTGGGACATCGCCCTGGCACCCCACTGCCCTCTCGGACCAATCGCCCTAGCCGCCTGCCTGCAGGTAGACGCGGTCTGTCAAAATGCCTTCATACAGGAGCAAAGTCAGGGTATTCACTACAATCAAGCCAACGACCTGACCCACTACTTGGATAACCCTGAAGTCTTTAATTTCACCGACGGCTTCGTGCAAATTCCCCAGGGCTCCGGCCTTGGTATCCAAATTAACGAAGATGCCGTGCGCCAGCGTGCCGAGGAAGGACAGCGCTGGCGAAACCCGATCTGGCGCCACCCGGACGGCAGCATCGCTGAGTGGTGATTTACCCAAACACGCAGCCCCAACAGTAACGATAAGGAATATTGCATGAGCAGCATTGCATTCATCGGCCTAGGCAACATGGGCAGCCACATGTGCGCTAATTTGACGAGTGCAGGGCATCAGGTAACTGCTTTCGACTTAAATCCACGAAGCGTCGCCGACGCTCAGAACGCTGGAGCCAGAGCCGCCGACAACGTAGCCGACTGCGTAACCGATGCGGAGTTTGTGATTACCATGCTGCCGGCGGGCAAAAACGTGCATGCAGTATACTTTGACGCCGATGGCGTGACCGCAAATGCCCCGGCGTCGGCGCTGCTCATCGACTGCTCTACCATCGCTGTGGATGAAGCACGCAGCATCGCCAAACAAGCCAAAGCACTCGGTTTCTCAACCCTGGACGCGCCGGTTTCTGGGGGTGTCGCAGCCGCCAGGGCAGGCACCCTAACCTTTATGGTGGGTGGCGACGCGGTTGACTTCGCCGGCGCCAACTCGGTGCTGTCGGATATGGGACAGAACATTTTCCACGCCGGCCCGTCTGGTAACGGCCAAGCGGCAAAGACGGCGAACAACATGCTGCTGGGGATATCCATGATCGCAACGTCCGAGGCATTCAACTTGGCGGCAAAACTTGGACTGGATGCGCAGACATTCTTCGACATTTCATCCAAAGCCTCAGGCCAATGCTGGTCGATGACGAGCTATTGCCCAGCGCCGGGCCCAGTGTCCACATCCCCAGCCAACAACGACTATGAGCCGGGGTTTGCGGTGGCGATGATGCTGAAGGATCTGCGTTTAGCTCAGGACGCCGCTGCCAGCTCTGGCGCGTCAATTCCCTTCGGCGAGCAAGCCGAGCGTACCTACGCGCTTTTGCATGAGCAGGGACAGACTGGCAAGGATTTTTCCGTGGTCATGCGGCACATCGAGAATCAATAGCGAACCCTATCGCCCTTGAAACTCGGCTACCTGGTCGGACAATGCCCGGGTCTGGGATGATTCCTTAGCGTCCAGCAGACCTACCACGGCATCGAGCAAGCTCTCGAAGAACAGGTCGCTAGTCTTACCGCGAAAGGCGTTGGGCTGATGAGAATGCGCATGCATGGAAACACTGATGAGACGAATCGCCGCCTCTAAACGGCGTTGATAGCCATCCGTGTCTAGATGCGGCAGTGCGTTTTTCAGTAGCCGGTTAATCTGGACGTCAGTATCCCCCGGGTCTTTGCGAACCGCCCTGAGGACCCGACCGTCACCACTGGCTAGCTGTAAACTGAATGCTCTGAGATAGCGACGAAAGTCCGCGTGCTCCCGGGCCAATCTGAAAGTGGGCGTAACCATGACCTGAACAATCTCTCGCAGTGACGGCGGCTGGGGCTTATCCGCCAGCTCCGCCAGACTCACCAACCGCGCCTTGATGATTTGCTGATCGCGAAACCGGTGGGTTGCCGCTACGAGACCTGCCATGTTCTTAAAATGGTATTGCAGCGCCGATTCATTTTTTTGTCCCGCCAACTCGAGAATGTCTCGAATGGTCACGTTCGCGGATCCATGTTCCGCGATGAGCCGTTCAGCGGCTCTGATCAGCGCTAGCCGCGTGGCTTCACCACGACTGGTTTTTATTTCCGTTGAGTTAGCCACGACAACAACCTTAGGCCAACCTGGCCGCACCCCAAACATTATAGCCCGCCACCCTGGGGGTTTGTGGCAAATACATTCCCTGCCACTGAGTCACTGTTAAGGGGCTTGTTTCCAGCAAACCGCGAATGTCGCGATTGATATGACAGCCGCCAGCAATTTTGCCCCAAATACCGTCTAGGCGATGCTGCCACATTTTTACCGAGGCATCTGGTGCCAGGGCATGTTCGGCGATCAAAACCATCCCGCCAGGCCGCAGCACCCGGGCAACTTCCGCTAATGCTCGGGCGGCATCAGGAATCGTGCACAGAGTGTAAGTGATCACAGCAGTGTCAAAGGCGTTGGTGTCCAGCGGCAACTCTTCTGCGCTGGCCTCACAGTACTCGATAGGCACTTGAGCCTTGGCCACTTTTTCTGCGGCCAGCGCCCAGCTTTGCCGACTGGGATCCACGCCCACCACGCCGCTAACGGATTCGGCCTGATAAAACTCAGCGTTCAAGCCTGTGCCCACGCCCAGCTCCAGTACTCGACCCCGTGCCTGGGGCACTACTTTGGCGCGCTGTTTGCGCACCGCCGGCGCGCCGCAAGCGCAGTTAATGACGTGGGGAAGCAGGTATTTCTCGTAAATGGACATCGGGTGTTTCGCTATGCGCAGGGGCTTTCCACGCTACATTGGATACAGGGTACTCAATATGCCATAGCCGATGGTGATTGATACCCCCCCGCCAAAGAGAACGTCGAGACGTTGCCGGTGCTGCTCCAGCCACTCCCCAAGGCTGCCGGCGTCTGGGCCAGGCTCGGGCCCGCAGATGCGGCGCCGGCGAACAACGTCAACGCTAATAGCAGCCAGTCTGTCTCACCCATCTGTCATGCCGCCAAACATCATTCGGCTTCCACCCCGACGCTTAACGGATCGTAGCGATACAGGGCATCCATGGAGTGCTGACCTGCCCGCCCTGCTGCCCGATCTCGAAACCAAGCGGGTAAGCCGGACAAATGAAAGACCCGGGCATTGCGCCGCGACCCCCGCTGCACTCTTGCGGTTCGGCTGCGTCGCAGGTCCGCATAGCGCGTCAAGGCACCAGCCGTGTCCGTTGACCCGTTAACGCAATTGGCCAAGACGATTGCATCTTCAATCGCCATGGCCGCGCCTTGGGCCATAAAAGGCAGCGTTGGGTGACAGGCATCTCCCAACAACGTCACGTTGCCCTGACTCCACGCGGCCATAGGAGGACGATCAAATAATCCCCACTTAAACAACGTGGACTCGTCGGCTTCGGCCAGCAGTTGCTGAATGGACTGATGCCAGCCGGTGAAATCCCCTTGCAGTTCAGCAACGGCACCGGGCTCCGTCCAGGACTCTGGGTGCCATGTCTGGGTTTCAACCACACAAACGCAGTTCACGAAACGTCCACCACTGACCAGATAATGCACAAAGTGCTTGCCCGGGCCCCACCACACCGTAGTTGTCGGCACGGCAAACTCCGCGGGCAGTCGCTGGATTGGCACCAACATTCGCCAGGCCATGTTGCCGGTAAAGTCAGGACGCTGAGACCCCCAAAGAGTTTCCCTTACTTTGGAGTGAATGCCGTCTGCCCCTACCAGCAGGTCGCAGCGATGTTTCAGGCCGTTCACTTCCAGCTCCACGCCGTTGCTGTGTTGCCGGAAGCCCTCCACGCGAACGCCAAGCTGCACGTCGATATTCGGTTCAGCCAGGGCGGCCTCGGCCAGCACTTTGAGCAAGTCGCCGCGGTGGGCGTGGTAGTACGGTGCTCCATAGCGAGCCCGGGCCGTATCGCCCAGCGGCGTTCGCGAAATTAATTTGCCGCTGCGCCACTTTCTGATCAGCGTGGCTTCCGGCAGCACGCACACCTCGGCCAGCGCCTGCCCCAAGCCAAGCTGTAAAAGTACTTTCGTGGCGTTGGGCGAAAGCTGGATGCCGGCACCCGCCGCGAGAAAACCTGGAGCCTGCTCCAGCAAACAAACGCGCTGCCCGCTGCGCGCCAGGCACAGGGCTGCACTAAGTCCGCCAATCCCCCCACCGACAATCGTAATCGACAGGGCCTGACTCAACTGCCGGACACTCGACGATCAACGCCAGCCCAGAACGGCTCGCGCAAATCCTTGCGCTTAATTTTTCCTACGGGACTTTTCGGCAGAGGTTCTGTGGTCACGGTAACACTGCCTGGCTTTTTATAGGACCCGAGGTCTGCGCTGACCATCTCAACGAGTTCGTCCGACGTCACGCTGGCGCCTTCCACCACCACACAGAGCGCGTGTGGGGTTTCGCCCCAGCGCTCATGCGGGATGCCGAACACTGCCACCTCCACTACCTCTGGATGGCCCGCCAAAACATTTTCTATCTCCGCAGGCCAAATATTGAAGCCGCCGGAAATAATCATGTCGTCTGCCAGATCCACCACGTAGAGATAACCGTTGGCATCCAGCTTGCCGAGGTCGCCGGTTTTGATCCAGCCGTTGACGATCCGTTCGACGGTGGCTTCCGGGTTGTTCCAGAACTGACTCATCATGCCGTCCGAGCGTGCGACGATTTCGCCCACCTCGTTGGCGGGCAGCGGATTATTCTCTTCATCCCAGATCTCGACTTCGGCGAAGGGCAAGGCCAAGCCGCAGGCCCGAAGCGGATTAGAGCCCTCGATTTGAGCAAACCACTGGGTTGAGTTCATCATGGAAATTGGCAGCACTTCAGTCTGGCCGTAGCCCTGATAAAGCACGTCGCCAAACACCTCCCGCGCGGCTAGCGCCGTTGCATCCTGGATGGGCGCCGCCGCTACCAACAGACACTTCAGGGAAGAGTAGTCGCGTCCTCGGGCGCTGTTGTCGTGGACGACCGCGTTTACCATGGTGGGCACCATGAAGGCGAAGTTAATGCCTTCTTGCTCGATGACTTCCAGGGTTTGCGCGGTCTCAAAATGATCGAGCATGATGTTGCAGCCGCCGGCCAACCAAATCGGTAGGTACTGGTAACCTGAACCGTGTGAGATCGGGCCCAGGTGCAAACACTTATCGCCGGGCTCTACCGGTGGAAACGTATAAAACCAATCTCTACCCGCATCCAGCCAAGCCTTGTGCGTATAGGCCACGCCCTTGGAGAGCCCTGTGGTTCCGCCGGTGTGCCGGATAATGAAATAGTCAGTTGAGGCAACCGGTACGTTTGGATCCTCAGCCGATTGCGCTGCCAGCCAGTCCTCATAGCCCTCGTCTCTGACGAAGATGTGCTCAAGATCCGGCAGTTCATCCTGCAGACCCTCCACCTCGTGGGCATGGTTGGCGCTAACAAGCAGAGCCTTGCAGTTGGTGTGCCCGAGCATGTGGGAGTGG
The DNA here is from genome assembly GCA_964635835.1 of uncultured Pseudomonadales bacterium. Classification (GTDB taxonomy): domain Bacteria; phylum Pseudomonadota; class Gammaproteobacteria; order Pseudomonadales; family Azotimanducaceae; genus UBA4421. The sequence continues at coordinate 2,751 of CAZWQK010000036.1, read as the reverse complement.
GCCGGTCGGCCATTGCGCGGATACAGGGGCACTCTCACCAAGTTGGCAATCGCCGCCGCCTGAAAAAGATCCGCGGCTTCAACAGAGTTATCTTCCAGCACTCCAACACGATCACCCGGGGCGAGTCCCATGGCAAGCAAGCCGTTGGCCAGGCGAATACCCCGCTCCCAAGCCTGAGCAAAGGTCAGGCGCACGTCGTTGTGCACAATGGCCTCACGATGACTGTAATGACGAGCGGCTCGCCGCATTAGCGTGCGTGCATCCATAACAACGCTCTCCCCACTTTTTTCTGGCCCCGATGCTACCTGTCGCCTTGGATAATTTGTAGCCAGCCTGCTTACCCAGGCCCAAGGGCTTCTGCCAGAGCTGGCGCTGCGCAGTCAAGAAATCGATGACCTGCGCCAGCTGCCTCAGGATCTCGCCCAGTGCATGGCCGGCCTTGGTTTCTATCGCTTGATCGCCGGCAACAGCGTCACCTCTTCCGGCAAGGAGTTTGACGTCCAAGACGCGCCGATTCGCCCCACACCCAAAAGCCCAACACCCGTGGTGGTTGGCGGACGATCCGGTGCAGCGCTGACCCGCACGGCGCAATTTGGCGAAGGCTGGCTCCCTATATCGAGGCCGGCGCCGGTCTGTTCAATCTGAAAGTGTGTGCGCAAAACGCTGAAGAAGAAGTGGCTTTGGGTGCTGACCTGGTGGGGGAACTGCCGAAACAATACGTCTTGTTCGTGAATGAGGCGCTGAGGGTCCGCGTAGTTGCTAACTGGGTCATGCAACACTTCGGGCTCGAGATGCGTTGTGCCCTCTTGATGATATTGCAACGTGGTGCGGATGATCTCGATTTCAGCGTTAGTGCTTAGCGTGAGCGCACTCGTCTTGTTCTGTGATTTTGGCCTAGCAGCAATGCGCGGTAGCGGAAGTCGTCAATGATTAGGTCAACGTTACTGCTTTATCCTCACTGCTGCCGCCCTGCCCATCTTCAGCGAATGCCTGGATTCGGCTGCCAGACAATTTAACATCGCCCCAGGCCAAACTAACGCAGTGATGACCCCAACAATTCCCTGGCGATTACGTGGCGCTGTACCTCACTGGGGCCCTCGCCAATGCGCCGAATCCGCATCTCGCGAAACCAACGCTCAAAGGGCAAGTCTTTAGCCACGCCGAGACCACCAAACATTTGCATACAGCGGTCAACCACTCGGCCGCCGGCCTCGGTTGCCACCAGCTTCGCTATGGCTGCCTCTTTGCGGAAGGACTCTCCGCGCTGGGCCTTAGCCGCAGCCTCCAAGGTCAGCCACAAAGACTGCTTAATATCGATTTCGTTATCTACCAGCATCCACTGAATTGCCTGACGAGATGACAATGGCGCACCAAAGGTTTCGCGTTGCGGCACATATTCCAGGGCCATTTCCTGGGCTTTGATCGCCACACCAATACAGCCAGCCGCGTAAGGAATTCGCTGTTTGCTTAGACGATCGTTCGCGATAGCGAAGCCTTTGTTCAACTCACCGAGAATGTTGGCGGCGGGTACCCTCATGTCATCGAAACTCAATTCGGTGGCGTATCTGGCCGATCGCAGGGTATGAACTACCCGCCGCACGGAAAACCCTGGGGTATCCGTGTCTACGATAAAGCAGGTCACCCCATCTCGGCCCTTATCGTTAGCTGTTCGTGCAAACACCAAACCGTACTGTGCTTTATCAGCGCCGCTAATCCACAGCTTGCCCCCATTGATGATCCAGTCATCTCCGTCTTGCACCGCCTTGGTCTGAATAGCCCGAGCTGGGTCTGAACCCCCGGACGGCTCGGACAGACCGAAGAAGCCCCCTTTTTCCCCTCGCAAAGTCGGGTATAAATACTTCTCCTTCTGCTCGTCCGTCGCCTCAAACAGCTGCGCCAGCCCGGCACCACCGAAAGTGCCGTAGCAAGGCACATAAAGGCCTGCACGATGCTGGGCCATTTCCACCGCCATCAGGGTGCGGGTGACTAAATCAATATCTGGACCGCCAAACTCAGGGGGGATATCCAAGCCATAAAGACCCATGGCCTTGGTTTTCTCAATCAGCCGAGCATTATCGTCTGGAGACAGTTCCTCGGCGTCGGGATCAAGGTCTAACTCGAGCGGCAGGATCTCCTCGCGCACAAACCGGCGCACCATGGCAATAACGAGTTCTTGTTCTTCGGTAAGCTGTAAATTCATCCTGCAGGCCTCAACTGTCCAAGGGCTAGGGGTTGTTTCACCAAGGGCAACTGGCCGTTGTCGTGAACGTGGATCATCAACAATTCTTTATAGCGACTCATGTAAGCCGTGTTCACTTCCCAGCGTACAAATGCCGCCTCCGACAGGCGCTGAAATGCTTCTGCCACCTCGCCTTTTAACCCGAACCTACTTTTTCCACCCGCGTAACCGATAAAAACAACGTCCTGTTGTTCATTGGCGATTTGATAAACCCCCAATGTTCCGGCTAGATGGTCTGCCGCAACCTCTTGGGCCAACCATTCTTTGGTCAATCGAATACTCACTGCCTTTGCGCCTCTTACATCCTGCACTGCGCCGATCCTACCAGCCACAGAGGAATTCGCCAAATCTAAACTTTGGCAGCACCTGCATAATTGATGTTGTAGGCCCGCTGGTAGGCTTCGCGTTGTTGGTGACGGCTTTGATAACGCACAAGCTCAGGGTGCAACTCAAAGCGATACCGCGCGGCCCAATCCAGACAGGAAACCAGCATGACGTCGGCAAGTCCAAAG
>CAZWQK010000035.1:0-10391 GCA_964635835.1 uncultured Pseudomonadales bacterium | reverse complement strand
CTGGACCGGAAACCCGGTGATTTTGCCGTCCCGAATCACCTCGCGAGCCATGGCTACGGAGTCGGCAACCCGCTGGCCTTGATTGCGTTCGCCGAATGTGTCGCTGACGGGCACCACCAGGCCGGCTTCGTCCAGACAGGTTTCACGCAGGCGTTGGTAGCCCCGCTCATTCAGGATCAGCCCGGTGTAGCGCACATCATCGCGCTGAGGTAGTCCTGCACACACCGCCTCAGCGTCCGCCATCTGGGGCACTCGCTGGGGATGCACAAAGCTGGTGACTTCAATGCGCCGACTGCCCGCTGCCAGGGCATAGTCAATGAGCTTCAGCTTCTGCTCGGTAGACAGCAGCACGTCCTCATTTTGCAGGCCGTCCCGAGGACTGACCTCCATGACGGTGACGGACTCAGGCAGCTGCATCAGAAACCCTCACGCAGGCTGACGGTCTTATTGAATACGGGCAGGTCGCCCTGAGTCTCGGAGTCTTTGCAAAAGTATCCCTGGCGCTCGAACTGAAAACGCTGTTGCGGATGGGCCAAAATCGCTGGTTCCGCCACCGCGTTCAGCACCGTCAGCGAATCCGGGTTGATGTCGTCCAAAAAAGTCGCCGAGGACGGATCAGGCACGTTAAACAGCCGGCCATAGTCCATTACCTGCACCGGCACGCCAGCCTTGGCGTCCACCCAATGCACCACGCCTTTGGGCTTAAGGCCTGAGGTGTCCTGGCCACTTTTGGAATCAGGAAAGTAGCTGCAATTGAGCTGCACTACATTACCCGCCGGGTCCTCGATCACCTCATCACAGCGAATAATGTAGGCGTAGCGCAGGCGCACCATTTCCCCGGGCGACAGGCGCTTCCACTTTGGCGGCGGCTCTTTGGCAAAGTCGTCTCGTTCCAGCAGCAGCTCAGCGCTAAAAGGCAGTTGCCGCCGGCCCAGCTCTTCATTCTGAGCATGCCATGGGCCTTCCAAGGTCTCGCTGCCCTCGTAGTTGGTAATGACCACCTTCAACGGCTGCAGCACCGCCATGCCTCGGGGCGCACTGGCCTCCAGCTCTTTGCGAATGCAAAAGTCCAGCAGATTCATTTCTATAACGTTGTCTTGTTTAGTGACACCAATGCGCCGGCAAAATTCGCGGATCGCGCTGGCCGGTACCCCCCGGCGGCGCAGACCGGCAATCGTAGGCATTCGCGGATCGTCCCAGCCGCTGACCAACTGTTCGTCTACCAAGCGGTGCAGCAGGCGCTTGCTCATCACCGTGTATTCCAGGCCAAGGCGCGAGAACTCAATCTGCGGCGGGTGGTAGTTCATGTGGATTTTTTCCAGCACCCAATCGTAGAGCGGGCGATGGTCGGCGAATTCCAGCGTACACAGGGAATGCGAGATGTGCTCGATGGCGTCGCAAATACCGTGCGTAAAGTCGTACATGGGGTAAATGCACCAGGCATCGCCGGTGCGCTGATGGGTCGCGTGACGAATGCGGTAAATCACCGGATCGCGCATGTTCAGATTCGCTGACGCCATATCAATCTTCAGCCGTGCCACGTGCTCGCCGTCAGCAAATTCGCCGGCACGCATGCGTCGAAACAGGTCCAGATTCTCATCAACGCTCCGGTCACGGTAAGGACTGTTTTTACCGGGCTCGGTCAGGGTGCCCCGAGTTTCTCGTATTTGCTCGGCATTCAATGAGCACACATAGGCCATGCCTTCTCGCATCAGGCCTTCAGCGTAGTCGTAGATCTGCTCAAAGTAATCTGATGCATGAGTGATGGCCTTCCACTGAAAACCCAGCCAGGCCACGTCGTGCTGGATCGACTCCACGTACTCGTTGCTTTCCTTCACTGGATTGGTGTCATCAAACCGCAAGAAAGTTGCGCCGCCATATTCCTGGGCAACGCCAAAATTCAGGCAGATGCTTTTCGCATGACCAATATGCAAAAATCCGTTGGGTTCAGGAGGAAAGCGCGTGATCACGCCCTTGTCTAGAGCGTTGTTAGCCAAGTCGGATTCGATGCGCTGACGAATAAAGTCTGTGGTTTCGTTTTCCATTACTACCTTGAGCGTTGCGTGAGAGACTTCGTGCCCCGAGAAGCCGTCAATTGTGAAAGGTCGCTGCTGGAAAAACCATGCCTGACGATAGAATTTTATCGATAACGCGGATTCCGACCCCCGGCCCATGTCAGTTTTGCCGCGTTGAACCGGGGACAACTCAATCGGCCCGAATATCCGCAAAGCCCATCACCCTAAAAAGGGAATTAACTACCCCATGCCATCACCCCGACTGATCGTCGCCCTATCTGTTTGCACAGCCGCCGGTTTGCTAGCGCTGGTGGCCCCGCTGGCGCCGTCGGCAACCGAGCGCCTTGCCCAGGGCTTGGTCGGCCAGCGCAGCTATGCCGTGGAGCAGCAAGGACAAGGCGTCGGCTACTTGCGTTCGCGTACCGAACAGGCCCCGGACGGTACCTGGGTGCTGGCGCAACAGCTGCACATCAATCTGCTCAACGCGCCGGCCTTGTCCACTAGCCAAACCCTGACCTTTGCCGGCCAGGAACCTCATCATCTGATCCAGGCCCAATATCGCGAAGATCGACAAGATCATCGGCAGCAGGTCACTCTGAGACGCGACAACGATACTTACTCGGCCAGGATTGAACGCAACGGCGACACTGAGATCGTATACCCGGACATAGTGTTCACCCTGAGTGACCAGCTCGGCCTGGAGCATCAGCTAGGCCAGCAGGCTGTGGTGGGCGCTACCTATACCTGGGATTATTTGGACCTACAGCAGCTCGGCGTCCGCCAGCGCCAGCAGCTGCTGAGCGCATACGATGGCCTGTCCTATACCCTCACCACCCCGGCAAACGGCAATGTCACCACCCTGGATAACCAGTTGCGATTGGTGGCCTTTGACGCTCCCTACCAGTTCAGCTTCGCCCTGACCTCGGTGGCCGACAGCGACCTTAATCAACTCACCGAACCCTTGGGTTTGCAGTGGTCCAGGCACTTGGCAGTGGTGCCGCTGACCCAGCCCTTAACGAAGCCACAGACCCTTAGCAGCCTCACCCTGGCCATCGCAACGACTGCGGAGCAAACCGTTGAGGATCAGGGGCTTCCAGCTACGCTGACCCACGGCGGTGTTACCGCCGACGCGCCCGCTGCTGGCGCGCAGTACCTGCAGGGTTCACTAGCGCTACCGGTAGGCCACCCCAGCATTCTCCAGGAGCTACCCCAAGACCCCATTACCGACGCCAGCTCCGCATCAGAGTTAGCCCAGCGTTTGATTGATCAGACTCGGGGGCATCTGCTCTACAGCGCCAACCAACCCGCCGGGTCTGTACTCGCCGCGCTGGCCACTGGCCGCGGTGAATGCGTGGATTTCGCCGACCTGCTCACCACCCTGGCACGCACTCAGGGCATCGCCAGCCGCACGGTTTATGGCATTGCCTATAGCCCGCTACCGGAGCCTGGTTTTCGCTTTCACGCCTGGAATGAAATTTGGTATGACCAAGGTTGGCATGCGCTGGATCCAACATGGGACCAGTCCTCGGCAGACGCCACTCACATCGCCATGAACGACCAAACCATGGCGGCTATGGCCAGCGCCATGCAGCGCCAAAGCATCACGCTCACGCCCACCGCTTGGGGCTACTCGTCAGCGGATTAGATGAATCCGGGGGTTTTGCGCCCGCCGGGCTACAGACGCCCAATTCAAACAACGCCTGACAAAGCGACTAGCACGGGCTAGGAAACGTCCCGGCGCTGGCGCAGCAGGCCCTCTTGAGACATAGACGCGATCAATGCACCGTCCTGAGCAAAGAACTCGGAGTGCACCATGCCGCGAGAGTCCTGAGCGGTGGAGGTTCGTTTGTGGAACAACAGCCACTGGTCCATAGACACCGGGCGATGAATCCACAAACTGTGATCCAGGCTCGCCATCTGCATATCGCTGCGCACAACGGCGCCTTGATGCGGCAGCACTGCGGTGATGACCAAACCCATATCCGAGGCATAAGCCACCAGGCAGCGCGCTAGCGCCTGCAGCCGATAGGCAGTCTCGTCGGCATCCTGCAGCGGCGCCGGTAAGGTGACTGCTTCGCGGAACTTGATCCAGGTAGGATTCCAGAATCGGGCGCCACCCCACGCCTTGCTGCCTAACTCGAATACCGAACGCAAATGAAAGGGGCGATCAACCTTTGCCATCGGGCTCATACGCGGGTCGGCTTTGGGCCCGCCCAGCTCTCGCGCCACCTCGACGTCCTCGCGCAGCTCTTCGGGTAAGGGCACGTTGGGCATAGGCGCGCTGTGCTCAAAACCAATCTCCTGCAGCTGGAAGGAAGCATCCATGTTAAAAATTGCCTGACCGTTTTGAATCGCGACCACCCGGCGAGTAACAAAGGAGCGGCCGTCTCGAACCCGTTCCACCTCGTAAAGTACCGGTCGATCCGAACTGCCGGGCCGAAGAAAGTAAGCATGCAGGGAATGAAGGTGCACCTTGGTTACGGTGCGATAGGCCGCCGCCGCTGCCTGGGCAAGCACCTGCCCGCCGAACAGGCGGCTACCGTTTTCGGTTTCGTTTTGGCCCTGATATAGATTCTCTTCAATCTGCGTCAGGTCTAAGACCTTGAGCAGCTTACTGGCACGACTGAGTGCGGCTTGCGGCATATGACTTCTCTGGCGAACGAGTGGATGCGAGCGGGCCGCGACGTTGTGCCGCGCCCGAGCCAGCGTGATACTAGCCCCTGCAAACACAGGACGCCAAGCGCCCATCGTCTACGCCGAAAAAAGTGGCCACAAAAGATGGCCCAAAAGAAAAGCGCGAAAAAGCCAAGGGAACCGCCGGCGCCAGGATCAAACAAGGACCAGCCATGAACAATGCCTCCCAACAGCCATGGATTGATGCGGCCATCGACAACGTGCTCGCGGGCAAGCCCGTGGAAAACATTAGCCTTAGTCAGCCAAACATCAGCACCGCAGAAGCCTATGCCCTGCAGAGAGCGCTCGTTAAAGGACTGCGGGAGAACCGGGGCTGGGGCGGCGTTTGTGGCTACAAAGCCGCCCTCACCGCGGCGCCCGCCCAGCAGGCCATGGGCGTGCACGAACCCGTGATTGGGGTGCTGTTCGACCAAGGCGCGCACAGCGCAGGGGCTGAAGGCTCGCTCAAGATCAAGGCCGACCGACCGGTACTGCTAGAAACCGAACTAGGCTTTACCCTCGGTGAGGCCATCGGCGCGCCGGTTACCGCAGCAAGTATTCAAACCAAGGTTCGTCATTGCCAAGGCGTGATCGAGCTGGCCGCCCCCAACTTAAAGCAGCGAGCATCCGGGGTTGATCTAATCAGCAGCAACTCCGCCAGTTACGGTTTCATTACCGCCGCGATCACCAGAGACCCAGCCGGCCTGGAGGTAGATGACCTACAAGTCTCGCTAACGCGCTTAGGAGCAGAGAGCGAGACTCTGCACCGCTTCGCGGCGGGCACGGTGCTGACGGGCCAGTGGCAGGCGCTGGCCTGGCTGGTGAATAGCGTATTGGCTCAAGGCTACGACTTGCAGGCCGGCTACCTGTTAATGACTGGCTCAATTGGCAGCATGCACCCGGGGACACCGGGGCAATACCTGGCAGACTTTGGCGAATTGGGTCAGCTGAGCTTTCGCGTCTAACGTTTTGCATTAGCCGTTTTGCATTAGCCAGATTATTTTGCGCCCGGTTTTTCGTTTGGCCCTCTCACTTTAGGACGATAGCCGGGCGGTCTTCATAGTCGCCAGAGCCGAGTCCCAATGCTTATCAAAGTAATGTCGCTTAGTACCTACATACAGCATCAGATAGAGAGCCTGGTTCTCGACAAAGGCGGCGGCGCGGCCCCTGCGCGACGGCCCCTCGGAACTGGCCAGGGTCAAATCAAACATGACCGCCCGCTGTTGGCCAAGGCGAAATGGCCGCAGGCCAGAACTGCTGACCACCACATCGGTGCCGTTGAGTTTTGCCAGGGACGACTCCGTTAGCTCAACGATTTCGTTGGGCAGCATGCCAGCCGCATAGGAAGGATACACAAGAGACTTATGCCGGCTTTTAAACAAGGTGTCGCCATCAGCGACTGCAGGGATGAGCATTAGGTAGTCCAGCAGCACACCGTCCCGCGTCCACAGCTGGCTGCCTTTGTGCAAATGCTTAGTCATGGTCCCGGGCGCTTTATTCCAGGGCGCATCCATCACCTCCACTTGCATATCGCCGACACCCACGGGGCCCGGCGCCAGCGCCTTGAATTGGGTGGACACACAGCCGCTAAGACCCAGCAGCCCAAGCACTAAGATTAGTCGCCTCATCACCAACCTCCTGATAAATAGAATTCGATCATTTCCTTGTCCGATGCTTCCGGCTCTCGAACCAAAAACTCGCGAAAATATTGCTCGGCGGCCTGACGGTCACCGTGTTTGTATTCCAGATAACCCAGCTCCCGGAAGGCGCGAGGGTTTGGGTGCTCGGCCTGCAACGCTTGCCGATAGGCATCCATGGCCGTCGCCAAGTCCTCGGGCTGGCCACCAATGCGCAGGGCCTCGCCGCGATAAAACGCCAGATCTGTGGCCCGAATACCCATGGCCTCATGTCGCTTCAGCAGGGTCTGCAAACGCCCAGAGTCCCGCTGCTGAACCTGCTCATCCATGAACAGTGCATACCGCGCCTGCAGCAGCGCCTGCAGCGGATCGGTTAGCGGGGCCGTCGCATCAGAGTCAGTCTTGGGCAGGCTTTGCATAAGCCGATCGGCGACCGCCTCTAGCTGGCTGGCGCGATCTTTGGATCTTGGATGACTGGATAGAAACTGGGGGCCCTTGGGTAGTTTGACGCTGGCTTTGTCCTCTTCTTCATCCAGCAGACGCCAAATGGCGGCCGCCGCCTCGGGCCGATACCCCGCCGCCGCCGAGTAGTAGGCCCCCAGCTCGTCGGCCTCACTTTCCTGGAGCCGATTGAAGCTCAGCACGCTGGTGAGAGCCAAAATCCCCGGTATTCGAAACAGCTCGACAAAGGTGCCAATGGCAAAGTTGCTCTTGGCCTTGCGCAATAGTTCAAGAGTGTGGGTTTGGGTGTAATGAGCGAACTCGTGCCCCAGTACCGCGGCCACCTGATCCGAGGACGTCATGCGCACGAGCAGTCCGGTGTTCACCAGCATCAAACCATTGGGCGCGATAGACGCGTTGAAGTCGGGGTTGCGCACCACGAAGACCCGAAGGTCCTGACAGTACCGGTGGGACACCTCACAGGCGATGCGGGACACGTAGTCGTTTATCAACGGGTCTCGGACTCGCAGCGGCGAGCGTTTGAGGATTTTTTCGGCATCCGCCATTTCCATCCACAAGCCCCGTACGTCTTTGGCGGCCTCAGGCCCCGGTGTGTACCCAGGCTCAATCAGGGGCGGCAGCGGCAAATCCCGAAGCAACCCAGGAGCCGAATCCGCCGCCTGCCCAAGACTGGTGGCGAATACTGCAATCACCGAAATCACCCAGCGCAACAACACCGTATATCAGCCCTGCTCTGAATTCAGGCCCGCAAAGAGTTGCTCGGCCACACGCTGCGCACCGGTATCGGTACGCAAATCCCCCGCCGCCGCGGGTACATTGTTGTACCAAACCACGTTGCCTGTTTGTAAATCCACTAACGAGGCGAAGCCGCCCTGGTGACCCAAGTACAGCGGCACATTCAATGCCGCCGCCAAAATCGCCATGCCAACGCGGCCGCCACTGGCTTGATAGTCCCGGTAGTAGATAAACAGGGCATAGTCGGCCTCCAGCCCCAGTGCCGACATTCCCTCACCCAGGGACCAGTCGAAAGTGTAGTCCTGGCTGCGGCCGATGCGCTTGGACGGCATTTTCGTCGGCCCAAAGTGATGGTGCTGAATGGTGGTACCCACCGCAGCATGCAGACGGGTGAACTCAAAGAGCGTATCGCCGATGTTTTCGGCGTCGGGTGCGCTAATGTTCATGGCGTTTTGGGCCACGTAAGCCGCTAGCGCCAGGTCGAACTTCTGCCGGGCAGTTTCGGTCCAATCCGGGGCGGCCTCCGAAACCCCGCCAGCAGTGATGCGATAGTACTTAATGTCAGGCTGCACGATCGCCACTCGAGCGCTGTCGGGCAGAGCGCTGAATCCCTGAGTCGCAACCTGGGTAATTGAGCATCCGCTCATCACAGCTGCGATAACGATGAACACCCTGAACCAAATCGCCATAATGGTTTCCCCCATTTCCCACAGCAAACACTTAAAAAGATGCTGGGAAGTAGACCATGGCGCCGAGGCCGTGGCCAAGGATCCCCATAAAGTACTGTTCAACAGTGTTAACGAATCGAGATTTTTAGGTCCGGGCCGCTGCGGGTAGCAACGAAAGGACTAAAAGGATTTCCTTCAAAGAATATATTGCTTGTCAGTTATTCCGTTTTTTTGCCGAACACCCCCGAGTAGAGTGCCGCGCCATCGTTGAGGTGCTGATGTTAGAGACAGCACTTGGACGGGATTCAACCCACCACAACCCAATTGAGGATCTTTGATGTCATCCTATCTCGACCTTATCGAACAAAACCGTCAAACCGTAGGTGCCAAACAAGAGTGGAGCGCCATCAACGCTGAATACGCTGCTCGCATGCAGCTGCAAAACCGTTTCAAAACCGGCTTGGACATAGCCCAGTACACCGCCGACATCATGCGCCGAGACATGGCCAACTACGATGCCGATTCCAGCAAGTACACCCAATCTCTGGGCTGCTGGCACGGCTTCGTCGCTCAGCAGGTGATGATGAGCGTGAAGAAACACCAGCAGACCACCGATCGCAGCTACATCTATTTATCCGGCTGGATGGTTGCCGCCCTACGCTCGCAGTTTGGCCCGCTGCCCGACCAAAGCATGCACGAAAAAACCACGGTGTCGGATCTGATCGAAGAGATCTACACCTTCCTGAAGCAGGCTGACGCACGGGAACTGCGCCACATGTTTGTGGAACTGGACGAAGCCCGAGCTAACGGCGGCGACGCCGACAGCATCATTCAGCGCATCGACAACTACGAAACCCACGTTGTGCCGATTATTGCCGACATCGACGCAGGCTTTGGTAACGAAGAAGCCACCTACCTGCTGGCCAAGCGCATGATCGAGGCCGGTGCTTGCGCCATCCAGATTGAAAACCAGGTATCCGATGCCAAGCAGTGCGGACACCAGGCGGGCAAGGTCACCGTACCTCACGAAGACTTTGTTTCGAAGATCAACGCGGTACGCTATGCCTTCCTGGAGCTGGGCATCGACAACGGCATCATCGTAGCCCGCACCGACTCCCTGGGCGCTGGCCTGACGCAAAAAGTGCCAGTTTCCATCCAGCCAGGTGACCTGGGCAGCAAGTACAACGAGTTCCTGGACACCGAGATCATCGAGGACGTTTCAGAGCTGCAGGACGGTGACATCACCATCCGCGCCAACGGCAAACTGGCCAAGCCAAAGCGTTTGGACAACGGCCTGTACGCCTTTAAAGACGACACCGGTTTTGACCGTGTGGTACTGGACTGCATCACCAGCCTGGAGCACGGTGCCGACCTGCTGTGGATCGAAACCGAGAAGCCCAACGTGGAGCAAATCGCCGCCATGGTTAACGCCATCCGCAAAGTGCGCCCGGAAGCCAAGCTGGTGTACAACAACTCACCGTCTTTCAACTGGACGCTGAAGTTCCGCGAGCAGGTATACGGCGAATGGAAGGCTGCAGGCAAAGACCTGTCTGCTTACCCGGATCCAGAGGTTAACCCAATGGGACTCATGGACGCCGCCATCGACGGTACCGAGCTGTCCGATGCCGCCGACGCCTTGGTACGTACGTTCCAGGCCGATGCCGCGCGAGAAGCCGGTATTTTCCATCACCTGATCACGCTGCCCACCTACCACACCGCCGCACTGTCCACGGACGTACTGTCCGAAGGCTACTTCGGTGATCTGGGCATGTTGGCCTATGTACGCGACGTACAGCGTCAGGAAATCCGCAAGAACCTGGCTTCCGTGAAGCACCAAGATCTCGCTGGCTCTAACGTAGGCGATGACCACAAAGAGTACTTCCTTGGCGAGAAAGCGTTGCTGGCTGGCGGTGCCGCCAACACCATGAACCAGTTCTAACAGGTTCAATGAACCCAGCGATGCTGGGCAATAAAAAGGGCGGTTTACCGCCCTTTTTTGTTTCGCTTCATGCGTATTTCCATTGGCAAACGCTCACGAAGAGCGCATGTCATGATTTATCCCGCCCCATTTCCACAACAAGCCCGCCCAAGTTCAGCCCGCAAATCGTGAGCTAAGCCACACTTCCAGCCACCGCCAAGTCAATCTGTCCAGTTCACGGATCACCGGCGTGCCGCCGTCGGTAAAGGCCGTGGTGGCGTAC
>CAZWQK010000034.1:0-10392 GCA_964635835.1 uncultured Pseudomonadales bacterium | reverse complement strand
TCTGGATCGAAGCCGTAGTGCACGTCAGCCGGATAGTGCAAATCAAGGTAATAGGGAGCCGACACCAGCACCGGCAGGTCCTTAGCAAGCCCGCGATCACGGGTGGTGGCGCCCCGCCAGTTCTGTACTACGCAATCTGGCATGTCCGGATGCAGGACTTCGTCCCAAGCCACGGGGATTTTTCCCCGGGCGCGCACCAAAGCGCAGACTCGGAGCAGAAACTCGTTTTGCAGGTCGTGTGTGTCCATCGCTTGCTGCTGCAAATAGGCGGCGATAGCGGCATCACGCTGCCACCAATCCGGGCTTACCTCGTCGCCACCCACATGAACATAATCGTCAGGAAATACCTCAGCCAGTTCTTCCAGCAGGGTTTCAATACCCTGATACACCGCATCGTTCAGCGGGTTCAGACAGCCCTTGTGCACACCAAAGCGCTGGCTTGGTTCGCAGGCCTCACTGCCCCACTGCGGATACGCAACAAGCCATGAGGTGACATGACCGGGCATGTCCAGCTCGGGCACGATCCGCACACCCCGCGCCCCGGCGTAGGCTACCAGTGCCGCCAACTCCTCCAGGCTGTAGTGATCGGGGCTGACCAATTTCGGGTAACCCTTGCTGGGAAAACGAAACCCTTGGTCATCAGACAGGTGCAGGTGCAGTACGTTCATCTTCAGCATGGCTAAACCGTCCACCACGCTCATCAGGGATCGAATCGGAAAGAAATGGCGTGCCACATCAAGCAACAGGCCCCGCCAGGAAAAACGTGGGCCATCGTCAATCGCAAGCCCAGGCAGGATCTGATTCTGTCGGGCCAGTTGGGCAAGGGTCGCAAGGCCACGCACGGCCCCCCACATTGCAGGTGCCGTGAGCTGCACGCCATTGTCCGTGACCTCGAGCACATAGGATTCATCCATCGTCGAGGAGGGTACCTCGGTCTCTTCAGCCTGATGGACGTCTAAACGCACCTGGCCCAGACGGTACGGGTCGAGCAGTTGCCGGGCCAGGGCTTGTACCGAGGAAACCTCCGCGCCAACCACCTCTATCACCGTTGGTACAGAAGATGCTGGCTCGACCGACGAATCACCTGACGTCGAGACATCCCGAGGCCATGGCAGGCAGTTGAGCATAATCTTCGGCGCGTTGGTCATGACCGCCATGATGCACCAACCACCGCGGTTAGACATCTCCAACGCGCATGCAGCATCACCGCACAACACTACCGATTTGCAGCAGACAATGGGGTAAGCTGCACACCTCAAGTGCAGAAGTTAAGGGTTATTGTGGACATCAAGGAACGCATGGAGGCGGTGTTTCAGGCTGAAGCGGCAGCGATTAGCGCAATCAAGGTTGATCAAGATTTCATCGCTGCGGTGGAAGTTATGATGGCTTGCAAAGGCAAAATACTCACCACCGGCATTGGCAAGGCCGGTCACATCGCCAAGAAATTCGCTGCAACACTGTGTTCAACAGCGACTCCAGCTGACTTTATTCATCCAGCCGAGGCTGCCCACGGTGACTTGGGCTTGGTGGGCAGTAACGACGTCATGATTGCATTTTCCACCAGCGGCAAGAGCCGAGAAGTGCTGGAGATTTTGGAATTGTCCCGCCACCTTGGGGTGGACAAAATCATCGGCGTGACTTCTCACCTGGATTCGGAGCTGCGCAATCAGAGCGACCTGACGCTGAACATGGGCGAGATTGAGGAGCCGTGCCCATTGGGCCTGACGCCCAGTGCTTCCATGGCGGTCATGCTTGCCATCAGTGACGCCCTTGCCTTGGCGCTGCTGGAGCAGAAAGGCGTCACCCGTGAGGATTACGGCCTGCGTCACCACGGCGGCTATTTGGGCCGCGCTGCACGAGCGGACAACGTGCCGCAATAAGTTACGGCTTGGATCCCACCCCGGCTTAGCGAGCCGCGATCTCTTCCTCGGTCCAACCCACCATTGCCAGCTGGTAGTCGTTCAGCTTCGGTACTGGCGGCCACCGATAGGTCTCTCGCAAGGGCGCTGCCTGGATGTCCGGGAAGGCATCGGCATCAATAAAGCGGTCCGACCAATTGGTGGTAGACGTAAGGTTTTGCACCGCCGCCTTGCGCTGTTCGATAACTTTGGCGTTGGACTTTGAGCGCGGCATCATGCAAATCAAACTGGCCGCCCGCAGCAGCTCTTGGTCCTGGCTGGGCATCGTCAAGCTGGGCGCGCTACAGTGAATAGTTCTCGAGTCCCAGAGCAACAGATCCCCTGCTTCCATGTGGCACATAACCGGCTGGTTCTGCTTCAGATTTTCGTCGTCGTTAGGGAACCTGAAGTGATCGATGCTGGGGTGAATCCGCGCCAGTCGCTCTGAGTACTGCTCGGGTATGTTTTCAAACAATCGATGGCTGCCGGGAATGACCACATTGCCGCCGGTTTGCGCCGACGTGGGCAGCAGGTTCACCAAACCTTGAACGCAGTGTTTGCCGGGCCTCCCAATGGGGTGCTGATCTATGTGCAGCCAGCTATTGCCAGCGTTAGTTTTCCACGACGCCTCGTAGGTCCAGGGCCGCCAGATGGTCACACCGTCAAAACTCACCAACAGATCCTCTTCGTTGTCCCAAACCTGAGAAAAGCACTGCTTTACGCTGGGCACGTCACGAATGAACCATTGGGCTGCGCTGTGGCCGATACCGTAGCTGGGTAAAATGCCACCGTGCACAGCGGTGGGCCAACGATCGTCTCCCCAGGTATCGATATTGGTTCTATCGATACCCGTGCCCAGTTCCTCGAGGTAGTCCCACAACAGCGCTACGGCCTTGCCTGCTTCAGCGCTGGTCAGCGCGTTGGCAAAAATGACGTAGCCCTGTTCTTCAAGATGTTCAGTAGCTGCGCGGTCACCCGGACGAAAACGTGGTACGTGTTGGTAAGTAATCTGAATATTGCTCTGCATACCGAGCTCGCTAATTTTTCTTTTCTCTGAGCCTAATGCTCTGGGCCGAAACGGTCTAGCGCAGGATCGCCGGTGCCCATCGCGGTTTGCTACTCTGGAATCATGGTAAATCGAAAGTCATGGGCCTTTCCTTGAAAGCCCAACCCGGCAAAGAAATCCGTTGGCCCGGCAACCGGCGCAAACAATTCTCGCCCACCCCGACTCTCGGCAACACCAATGGCATGACCGACCAGCCAGCGCCCAACGCCATTTTGTCGATAGCCCTCCAGCACCATGACCATGGCCAACTCGTAACGCGATTTGTCATCACTGGGTAGATACATGGCGTAACCACCGATCACCTGCTCACCCAGCTTGGCTACACGAAGCACTTGAGGTTCAGGCAACAATTTTGCGTAGACATTTAACATCGCCAGCGGCAGCGATGCTGGGTCGCCGCGGAAAACCTCGTAGTCGCGCAGTGCTAACGCCACAGACTTTTCACCCCTGCAAACAAGCTGGATAAGAAACCGCCGTCCGAGCGCCGCTGGGGAGAACCCATCAGCCGACGCACCAGTAGGTTGGCCAGCAGCTGATACTGCTCCCATTGATCTTCAATTTGATCGCAGTCGGAACCCAAAGCTTGTGCGAAGTCTTCGGCCAGGGTCGGCAGGCATCGACGCACAAAGGCGGCCCCGGCCGGTGAAAAGTCGGCCTCGTTAAGAACGGCTCCATTCGCAGCAAACAGCGCCGTTACCCGGCCCTCTTGCAGGCGCACTGCGGATAGCAGCTGGCTGTGCTGAAGCGTGAACTGCTGACTGAGCAGCTGATGCTGGGCGCAAAAAGCCAGCAGGAACCCCAGCGGCAAAAGCGCCTTATCTAAGGATCCTGCAGCGACCAGATAATCGTCAACAGTGGCCAAAGGTTGGCTCATTGCACGTTAGCCTATGGTTATGGCGCGAAGCTCGAGCGAGATCGAATACCCCACCCCGATGCTGAACGCTGCAGAATATAAAGGGATTCAAAACGCGCGTTGGGTTGTCCCGCGCTGTTATGGCGCACGAACACTACGGCAAAGTGCACTTTGTTCTCATCGGCCTGAACAGTTTCGATGCTCTGCCAGCGACTGAAAGACCAATCAAAACGCTGGGCAAACGCGTCAAAATCCGTGGCCGCGACAAAGGCTTGAGCGCTTGCTGACACTCGCACATCACCGCTGGCAATGCGGACGTGAGGGAACAACAACGTATCAGCAAATGCCTGTGGATCCCGGCCGTTAAAGGCCTTCATAAACGCATGCATCACCGCTAAAGCGTCGGCCTCAGCTTGCCGTACCGAGGCCGGTGCGCTCTTGGGCAAAAGCGTCAACGTGGGCTGATCCTGGCTTGCCCGAACGGGCGCAACCAAAAGCAATGTCGCGGCCACCAAAACGGTCAAAAAATTCGAACATATCCTGCGCATCAGGCTCTCCTATTCAAGACGGTCGATCACCGGTCAGAGTTACACGGTGCATCAGGCGATGCTGAGGTAGAAAATCGTTCACCGGTTTATGCTGAGTTGAGCGGTTATCCCAAATCGCCACTGTGCCTGGCTGCCACGATAACCGTACCGTGTGTTCTTCGGTCACCACGTGACGATACAAAAACCCCAGCAGCGCCTCGCTTTCTTTCGCCGGTAAACCATGAATGTGTGTAGTGAACAGGGCATTGACGTAAATTGCCTTACGACCCGTCTCGGGATGAGTGCGTATCAACGGATGCTTCACCGGCGGATTTTCCGCGATGGCTGGTGCTAACCGCTGTTGGCCGCCTGGCTCGGCCAGGCTCTCTCGGAACCCGTGACGGAAATCGTTAACGGCTTGCAAGGGCTGCAAAAATTCCTGCATAGGCAGAGACAGCGCGTCATAGGCTGCTGTGGCACTGGCCCAAAGCGTATCACCGCCAAAAGCCGGAATGATCTGGCCCTGCAGCAGCGTGAAGCTTGGCGGCGTTTGCATAAAGGTCATATCCGAGTGCCAAACTTCAATTTTCGACGGATTGGCCGCGGTGCTTTCCAGAATCTGCAGATCTGGCGCCTGATCCACAGTTTGGTAAGCGGGGTGGCCAAGTACCTGGCCAAAGCTCTTGGCGAAGGCGGCAAACACTTGGGGGTCCTGTTGCTGATCCCGAAAGAACAGCACTTCGTGTTCAACCAGCAAACTGCGCACTCGCTGGTAAACCGCGTCGCTCGATGCCACATCGGCTAGCGCAGCGCCGTGCACGAAACCACCCAATGCCCCCGCGGCCTTAGTAACCGAAATGTGTTCCGCTGCTGCCATGGTGCTGCCCCCCGAGTGCGCGCTGATCCAGGCAATTGTATCCAAGCTGCTGTACCGCCACACCCGTTAAAATTCTCTGGCCTGGGCAAATGGAAAAATTTCAGGGGCAGCTAGAAAAACCCTGGGGCAACCTCGGGGCATGGGACGCTATCGACCACCCGAGCCTGCTAAAGCAGCAATCATTACCGCCCAAGGACTGACCCGTCTGCAGGAACAACTCAACTTTTTGTGGAAGGAAAAAAGGCCCGAGGTCACCGCGCGCGTGGCCGCTGCGGCGGCCCTTGGCGATCGCTCGAAGAATGCTGACTACATTTACGGCAAGCGCCAACTGGCTGATATCGATCAGCGCATTCGCTACCTGGATAAACGCATTCGCACCATGCAGGTAGTCGATCGATTACCCAGCGACACCTCCAGGATTTATTTTGGCGCGTGGGTTGAGTACGACCGGAGACCGGTACAGTTACCGCATTGTTGGACCGGACGAGATCGACCATCATCCTGCCTACATCAGTATCGATTCACCGATGGCCAAAGCACTGATGGATAAGGCCGAACAGGATGAGGTGGCCATTTTGCAGACCAGCCAGAACACCAAGGTGCTCAGCTTTGACGAGCCCCCGGAACCTACCGAGTACGTAATCACCCACATCCGCTATCAATCGGCGTAAAGAACGTGCTCTCCAACGGCAATCTACAGCGGACTGATAACAGGTCGCAGGCTCAATCGCTGCTTTGTCGGCGGGGCCGAAACACTCACCCGCCGGGAAGCCTCTGCCGGGTTCGCAAGATCACAAAGCCAAGGCATCACCTGGGACCAGGCCCCATCGCCGTCACTGGGTAATCGGTAATCCGGAGTGGCGCCCCGAAGGTCTATCAGTGCCCGCAGCACGATAAGCGCCGCCTTGCTCAGCACCACCGCCTCTAACGAATCCGGCATTAACGAATCCAGCACTGATGGCGTTGGCACACCCCCAGCCGGGAATTTCTCGGCGGGCAAAAGCGGAGCCAACATGCGCCGCAGCCTGGAGGCAAGGGCCTGGCCATCATCGGGCTCTGCTGCGCCAGGCATTTGGCCCGATCCCTGGTCATAGCGCTCCAAGATATCGATCTGCGCACTCATAGCCCAGGCGCATAGGCCGTCTTTGTTGCCAAAGTAGTGATAGATCATCCGCTTGTTAACACCGGCTTTAGCCGCCAAACGATCCACGCGAATGCCGCCAATACCCAAAGCCACCAATTCTTCAGCGGCGGCCATGAGCAAGCGGTGGCGAGTTTCGTCCGGGTTTCGCATGACGCTATGTAACCATTTAGATACTTATTAGCGCAAGAGGCACCCAAGAGAACAAATAATAACCATTTGGTTACTTACACTGCCGAAACCCCAGCAGCCGCACCTTCCAAAGCCAGCAGCAACTGCTTAGCCTCCAGCCCACCGCCAAAACCCGTCAGAGACCCGTCCGCGCCTACCACCCGGTGACATGGAATAAAGATTGCTATTGGATTGTTACCGTTTGCGCTGCCCACGGCCCGCATGGCCCTGGGCGACCCCACCGCCTGGGCAATTTGCTTATAGGTTCGTGTTTGCCCATAGGGAATCTCCTGCAGTGCTCTGAGCACGCGGGCTTGAAACGGTGTTGCCGACGGTGCCAGGACTACATCAAACACGCGCCGCTGGCCGCAAAAGTATTCGTCCAGTTGCCGCCTGGCCTGCTCGAATCTACCTGCATGAAGCTGCCATGCTTGATTGGGCTCCACTCTCGCCTTGTTGCCTTGAGAAAAATACAGCCCGGTCAAAGCCTGATCCATTGCGGTCAGCATCAGTTGGCCGACCGGACTATCGATCTTTGTATAGTAAACAGTCATGTTCGAATCCTCAGTGATAGTAAGTAACTACTATTCTGCTACCGGGGCGGCTCGCCTTAGCCCCTGGCTTGCCGAACCAGGCCCGCCAAGCGCCAAAGATGCATCAGCGCATAGGCACGCCAGGGGCGCCACTGCTCGGCAATGTCTCGGGCCGCGGCTGGGGTAACCTGCAACTGCTTCAGAACAACCCAATCGTTGTGGGGAAAGGCGTCGGCATCTTTCACAACGCGAAGCCGCAGGTAATTTTGAGTCCACGGGCCAATGCCTTTAATTTGCCCGATACGCCCGACGAACTCTGCAGCCACCGCACCTTCGGTGAGTTCGAGCCGGTCCTTGGCAACCCATGCCGCCATGGTGGCAATTGCTCGACCGCGATTCCCCGGCATGCCTAACTCCGCGATTTCTTTGCTTTGCAGTTGCCCGGGGCTGGGGAAGTCGCCCTGGCCGTAGGTTTGGATCATGCAGTTGGCCAATTCAGTGCTACGAGCCACGCTGACTTGCTGGCCCAGAACGCCGCGCACTGCTGTTTCAAATCCATCCCAGGCCCCCATTACCCGTAATCCCGGAGCCTGTTTCACACTTTGGGACAAGAGCGGCGAACAGGCGACCAGCGCGCTGTCAATGACGCCACTGTCTGCCCGCAGATCGAACAGGCGTACTACCCGCTCGAGCCACTGGTAAACCGGACGCTGCCACAGCGGTAGCCGCGCATGCAGCCCATCACTGTCACCCCAGACCTCCACCCAAACCGGAGTCTGGCCTGCAGAAGAAATCCGGCGCTGGTAATGATGACCAACGACTTCCTCAATCCCCTCCAGGGCCCGCTTCTCCAAATACTGAAAGGCCCAGTCCATATTGTAGGAACCCTTGAGAGGAAGCCGCACTGTGATGGCCGTTTGGCTCACGGGATTGGTGCTTTGCCCGACGCGCCATTGACTGGGCGTCATGCCAAAGACTTTACGCCAGTGCTGACGCAACAACTGAGCGCTGGCAAAACCGCTCTGGGCCGCCACGTCGACTATCGGCATAGCAGTCTGGGCCAGCAGGGCTATCACCAGCGCGGTGCGTGTTTGCATGGCCATGGTCAACGCGGACCCATCCAAGAATCGAGTTGGGAGCGTGGACGGCAGTAGAGGCGCATTCATGCTCGAACTATAGCGCAGCGGTCAGTGACACACAGACGGCAATACCGTTGCAGCCACCTAAGCACCGAAACTGTCTACTGCCAGGTTTTTACTCGGCTGGGTAATTTCTTTATGGTCGAGTCTGCATCCTTGATTGTACTTGTCGCATAAACGTAGATGGAGAGCAGAGCTATGAGCGAAGCCGCGTGGGAAGAACCCTCAGATCTGATCATCGAACAGATCGAAATTGGTCCAATGCAGAACTACACCTACCTTATTGGCTGCCGCAGTACGCGAGAGGTCGTCTTGGTTGACCCCGCCTGGGATATCGACTCCTTGGTTAACCACATCAACGACAAGGACTACAAGCTCACCGCCGCCTTAGCCACCCACTATCATCCGGATCACGTTGGCGGTTCTTTTAGCGGCAATCAGGTTGAGGGTTACGCCGAGCTGCTAAAAACCAATCCGGTAAAGCTCTACGCCCATAATCTGGAGGCCGACGGCATCAAAAAAGTCACCGGCGCCTCGGAGTCGGATATTGCCCGCGTGGAATCCGGCGACACCCTGCGGGTGGGCAATATTGAAATCGAATTTCTGCACACCCCTGGGCATACCCCGGGCAGCCAGTGCTTCAAAGTGAAAAACACCCTGGTCAGTGGTGACACCCTGTTTATCAACGGCTGCGGTCGCGTCGACCTTCCAGGCTCCAATTCCGAGGACATGTACCACAGCATGTGCAAGCTCTGCAGCCTGCCCGACGACACGCTGCTATTGCCCGGCCACAACTATGGCCATGTGCCCAACGCCACCATGGGCGAAACCAAAAAGAGCAATTTGTATTTGCGAATCGACGATCTCGAGACCTGGTCGTCCATTATGGGCCATTGAGCGAAATCGCAGCTAGATAATTCCGGAGGAAAGCACCATGTCCGACCTTGTTACCTACACCTCACAAGACCGAGTCGCCACCATTACCATCAATCGGCCTGACCGCATGAATGCTTTGAACGAAGAGGCCATCTTGGCGCTGCAGGCGGCTTGGCAAAGACTCGAGCAAGATGAGGATCGTGTGGCGGTGCTTTGCGCCGCCGGAGATCAAGCTTTTTCGGTAGGGGCAGACGTCAAGGACGCGCCTAAAGAAATGTGGCAGGGCGTGCCGAGCATTGGGGCAACCACCAGCAAACCCATCATTGCCGCCGTCAAAGGTTGGTGTATTGGCGGCTCCTACGTGATCGTGCAAATGTGCGACATGGTGATTGCCGCCGAGAACACAAAGTTTAAGTACCCGGAGGCCCAGCTTGGTTTCACCGGCGGATTAATCGCCAGCGCCGTGGCTCGAATCCCACACAAAGTGGCCATGGAGTTCATGCTGCTGGGCGAAGATTTTGACGCTCAGCGAGCGCTGCAGGCCGGCATGGTTAACAAGGTTGTGCCCACCGGTGAAGAGGAGGCTCAAGCTCAAGCCTGGGCGCGGATCTTGGCGGACTCTGCGCCTCTCGTCGTTCAGGGACTAAAAGAATTCAGCTTAGCAACGTTAAACAAAAGCCCCGCCGAGGCTGGCGCCATTGCCAGAGATCAGCTCCTGGGCATCAAATACAGCGACGATGGAGCCGAGGGCCGAAAAGCCTTCGGTGAAAAACGCACGCCACAATTCCGCGGATCCTGAGTCTTATCGCAACGGCTCCTCAAGCTCGTGCGCTACTACCTTGAGTTAAAGAGTCATGGCTGCATCGCGTTCACGCAAGGGTGAGCGAGCAAAAAGTGCGGCAATAAAAAGGGCCGCGAATAGCGGCCCCCCCGCCAAATTACAGATAAGCTGCAGATCAGCGCCCAGCTTAGGGCAGCAAGTGCGCTACCGCGTCGCGCTCTTCGGCCAGCTCAGCTTCCGTGGCACGCATCTTTTCTTCGCTGAAGGCGTTGACCTCGACCCCCTGAACGATACTCCAATCGCCGCCACTGCAGGTCACGGGGAAGGAATAAATGAGGCCCTCGGCGATGCCATAGCTGCCATCGCTGTACACGCCCATAGACAGCACGGTGTCGCTGCCTAGCGCCCAATCACGCATGTGATCGATGGCAGCGTTGGCTGCCGAAGCAGCACTTGAGGCTCCGCGGGCCTCGATGATGGCGGCGCCGCGCTGCTGCACCGTAGGAATGAAGTCACTGGTGTACCAATCC